>JALYVR010000310.1 GCA_030853145.1 Chloroflexota bacterium
CATACACCCGGCACCTTTTCCATTGTCCCTATGCGGGTGTAGAGGTATCCACCTGCTGTTTCTTCTTGTTCACTCTCCACAGGATCACCATGGGCACCAGCAAGAAGGCGATTACCAGCGCGTAGGCCGCGATGTTGATCACGGTGGTCCAGATCGAGGCCTGCTGTGGGGTGGTACCGATCAGGGGCGGGTAGAGGCCGACGATGATGAAGTGCGGATCACCTCCGACATTGATGATCTTGATGATCTGCTTGCCGGGTATGTCAAGCATGGCGACGCGACCCCCTTTGAGAGCCACAAAGCCGAGTTGCCCATCGTTGGTGATGGCGACCGACTGCGGGGAGACGCCCAGGCGGATAATACGAGCCGGCTCGCGCGGAATGTTGGTGCCCGGTATGATAGGCACCAGGACATCGACCTGATTGTGCTGCTCATCGGGCACGTAGATCTCCCCTGTGATGGCATCGTAGTCCATCGGACCAAACGACCCTCCCCTGAGCAAGGTGGATACAATCTGGTGCGTGCCAAGATCGACGGCGACAAGGCTCCCCTGTCGCGTGTTGACGTAGACCGTGGAACCCGAGGGGATAGTGACGTATTGCGCTCCAGGAAGGGCCAGGCTGGCAATGCGTTGGCCCGTTGAATTGAAGACCGCGAGCGCGTTGCCGGCCGCCACCCAGAGCTGGTTACCTGTACCCCCATTGACGCCGGTGCCTACTATGGCTACGGCCAGCCCGTATACCGGTCCATCGGTGACGATGGTTTTCTCTATGGCACAGGTAGTCGGATTTATCCCGCTGATACTGGCCGCGCCATTGCCGGCGGCATAGAGCAGGTTAGCGCCGGCGTCGAATGCCAGCAGGCTGGGCTGGCCCGGCACACTGGCCGTGCAGATGGTCTGCCCTGTCTTCGCGGCCAACATAACCACGCGCCCCAGAGCTGGCTGGGCGACATACAGGAAGCGTCCATCCAGACTGAGATAGAGCATATGCGCATCGCCGGCTACCGGAAACTTGCTCGCGACCTGCTGCTGCTGGATGTCAATGACGCTCACGCCCGGCGAGGCGCCCGCGACATAGGCCAGGTTTGGCGCGCCACCGTCGGCATGGGCCGCTCGCACCGGCAAGAGCAGGATGAGCAGCGTGAGTAACAGCACCAACGTGATACTCAGGCGAGAGGCGCTTCTTGATACAGATAGCATGTTCGTTCTCACCTTCTTTATGGCGCTGGCGTCAGCGACTGCCAATTCTGGCTATCGCCCTGGAGACGGTACATCGCCGATGGATAGGAGAGCGAGAGATAGATCTCCGTAGCGTTGGCCGGGTCCGCCGCCAGCGATGCCAGGTTGCCCTTAATCTGCGGCAAAGCTTTCCAGGTATGCCCACCATCAATGCTGCGATAGACCTCCAGGCCAGTCTTCCCATAGACGGTGCGCGGCTGCACAGGCGACACGCAGAGGGAGGCGAAAGAAGAACCCGCGTTGACGGGCTTGAAGGTCTTGCCCCCATCGGACGAAACGAAAATCCCCGCGTCGCCGCTGGCGTAGATAAGGCTATGCGGCCCGGCGGTCGCGGTGCTGTAAATGCCCCCGCTCAGACCCTGGATCACCTGCCAGGTGACGCCACCGTTGCTGCTGCTCGCCATACCATCGCTCCCATAGGCCAGCAAGTGACCTGATACTCCTGGTATAGGAAGCATACCGTCAATGCGCCCAAATGGCAGCGTCCCAGTCGTGGAGAAGTGTACCCCGGCATCCATGCTGACCCGCAGGCCGAGCGCCCCCAACGCCGACAGGTAGATATAGACCTCGTTGGGCGTATCGTTCCCTGCCGCCTCTGTAAAGATGCCGCCAGAGGTGAGTTGCGCGGTAGCACTGGAGAGCTTCCAGGTGCGCCCCTGGTCCGCGCTGGTATACAGCCCGGGCGTGCCCGGATAATGGCTCACGGATGGCTGTGTGAGGACGTAGATGCGCTGCCCATCCAGCGGGCTGACCGCGAGCGCGTAACTCATCAGGCCATCCATCGGCTGGTGAGAGCCACCCGCCACCTCCTGCCACGTGGAACCTGCATCCTCGGAACGGAAAAGCCCGTAGTGCGTGGCCAGGATCAGCACATGCTGGGGGAGCGCGAGCAGCGCGTGAACATGGTTGGCCGCCGTGCCAAAGCCGTTGACGCGCACGACAGCCGGTGTCGCAGCAGCCGGATTAGAGGTATCGGGGCCGCCACATGCGACCAGCAATGCTGCCATGAAGACCGCCAGCACGGCGAGTCCTGGGTACCGCCATCCTTGAACAGTGTATGTGTGCATAGCTATCAATAACTTCCTTTGTATACAATTTTCGATGGAGGCTTTCGGCCCCTGGTCAACCGCCTTAGAACGGTGTGACTATCTGCACATTGGCCCGGTGCAGGGTATTATCGGGTGTGCGCACCTGGATACCTATTCTCCAATTGCCGCTCATGCTCAGGTCCCCGCTGCCACTGAAATGCCCATGCCCATCGAGTTGCAGGTTGAGTGTATCGGTACCCATGTCCATATCCAGCATCGTGGTGTAGATCGTGACGCCCGCGTTCGTCGTGGGTTTCCCCGTGTGAGGCTCGATCACAGTAACCGTGAACACATTGGGGCCGAAACGATTGGGAGTAATATTGAGCATAAGCCTGTATTTGCCATCGGTCGTCGTCACCGCCTGGTTAAAAGGCTTTGCATGTACAACCGTCTGCTGTTGTCCCGTTTGTGGCACCGCAATGGGCGACAGCGTTCCCGCGAAGATGTTCATCAAGCCAACACAGGCCAGGACCGCGACTCCCAGCACCGGCTCCCAACGTAGAACCGCGCTCAGCCGCAATGTGCGCTTTGTCAGGCGTTGCTCACGTAGCTTTACCTGCCGGGTAATCAGCTTGGGCGCATGTTCTGCCTCCTGGCTCGCTTGATAGGATTGTGCGCGTTCAAGCGCGTAGGCATACTTCTTATATTCTTTCTTCACGCGCGGTCGCAACAGGCCGACATGCACGGCGCTGGTCAGCATCAGCGCCCCCACCAGCAGCACCTTGATCACAAGCACGCGTCCATACGCCGTCGTGATAAGCTGATTGACCGAAGTCAGGTGGATGGCGGCGCTAAATGGCCCGGTCACGGTCAGGATGGTGACGCCGACGATGGCCCACGGCGTGAAGTACGGCAGCATGCTCAGCAACGAGTGGGCGCGCTCCCCAAGGGGTTCGCTGCGCAGGACAGGCAGGTAGATCAACGCGATATACAGCATGCCGCCGACCCAGAAGGCCGCCCCCAACAGGTGCAGCCAATCGATCAGCACGGCGTAGACCAGCACGTTCGCGTTCACCGCCGACGCGTGGCTCGACATGCTAATCGCGAGAAAGAGCGCCAGGCCAAGCACGAGGTTTAGCCAGGGCAGGGTTTTGTTGACGCCCGGCGCGCGGTTTTTGGCGAACACTATAAAGAGCGCTATCACCAGAGCCAGCACGACCACAGTCTCGCGCATCAGCCAGAATGTGCCGAAGCGCCCGCTGCTCACCAGTTGAGCAAGCAGCGCCGGGGAGAGCGCACCCGCCCATTGTCTGCCCGTGATGCTTATGGCCTGCCCCACCAGTACCCCCACGTTTGCCAGCAAGAGGACCAGCAGCGCGGGCAACGAGAAGCGTCGATCGAAGCGCCGCTGGACCCGCGCTGGTATGGAGTGCTGGTCCTGCTCATCTATATCGGTCACTGCCTGGAGCACAAAAAAGAGCCACAACTGCGCGCCAACCCAGAAGATAGCTCCCAACTCGACCAGCGTAATCATAATCAGGTTGAACAGTCCAGGAGCATCAAGTTGCCCTGTATACAGTCCGCTGAGGGTGCCGGAGCCCAGCACGCTCTGTCCCGGCGTCGCGCCCGTGGGCAGGTTGGGGATAGTGCCGTCGGGATTCGCGACCTTGAAGAGAAACGAGCCGCTCAGAACGTGGCCATCATCGTTGGAATCGCTGCGCCAGATCACGATGTAGACCGCCGGCGGCAGATTCGGCGCAAGCGATAAGTCCATCTCGTGCGGGTCGCCGGAGCTAACACGGGCATCGTGCCTGTCCACGCGCTGATTCTTGCCATTCACAACGGCGGCCGTGCTGAAGGTGGGGTTGAGGTCTTCGCTGAACCACATCTGTACTCGTGTGGGCGACGCTTGCAGCACAGCATCCTTCGCCGGGTCGGATCGCAACAAAATAGCGTGCGCCTCGCTGACCCCTGGAAAGAGGAATACGATACTTATGGCCAGCAACAGTGCGATTGGCACCAGACGCCGTGTACCGGCAAGATACGCGCGAATTTTCATGAGATGGATCCGATCTCTATCTGGGTGCAGGAATTGCTGTCTATATGTACGCCCTGATATACGGGCAATGTTACATAAATTCTGTCTTCCATGCCCTATTGTCTGGCATCTCTAACATGCTGTCAAGGTCCCACCCGGCATTTCGCGTAGGGGCGATGGCTTGCCTCGCCCGCGTCAGCCATCGCCCCTACGCGGAATGTGGGCAACGGGCGCGGGGTCTCGACGCTTTTTGCTTCCCTGGGTTATAATTATATCCTATGAAGGATGCTAGCGATCTGGCGGATTTAGAAGCACGGCTGGGAGTCATATTTCATGATCGCTCATTATTAGAGCGAGCGTTGACACATCACTCCTGTTGCCCGGAAACGGCGATACACGACTCGTATGATACACTGGAGTTTCTGGGCGATGCCATCATCAGCGCACATGTTGTAGAGCACATCTACCGCACGTTTTCTGATGCGTCAGAAGGCGAGATGACCGCGCTCAAGTCAGAGGTTGTCAGCCGCCGTGTGCTCTCCAGGATCGGGCAGGAACTGGGACTCTTCGTCTTTATCCGCGTGGATATCGCCAGCCTGCGCACGTTTAATGAGCGCTCGCGTGACTCGCTCTGCACCGATGTGCTGGAGGCCCTGGTGGGAGCCATCCATATCGACCAGGGGACGGAGGCGGCGCGCGATTTTGTGGCCCGCACGATTTTGCCCGTCATCACGCAACTGAGCCAGCAGGCGCTTGACACGAACCCCAAGGGCCGGCTGCAAAAGCTCGTCTTGCAGCGCTCAGGAAGCTTACCACGTTATCGCGTGCTGGAGCAGGGCGGCCACACCAATGATCGCACCTTCACAGTCGGTGTCTTTGAGCGCGATGCGCTGCTGAGCCTGGGCAAAGCTTCAAGCATCAAAGAGGCCGGTCGCCTGGCCGCACGTGAGGCCCTGAAGTCCTGGCACGAGGAGCAAGCCCCTTGAAAGATGTCGTGGGTCCTTACGTGGATGGTGCCACATTTCATGTAGGGGCGCCGCTGGCCTGCACTCAATAGGCACCAAGGGGCCGAAGCCACGCGCTACAGATGATTACAGAGGCCAGTAGGAAATGCTATATGCGAGATCCTGGAGATCTAGAGCGGCCGTTTGGCTGGTACGAGGCTGGTTTACCGGCAGGGGAGCGCAAGAAGCGCGGTCATTTCTCGACACCGCCCGGACTGGTTGAGCAGATACTGTCTGCTTGCGGCTATACTCCCACTGTCGACCTCAGCAGGGTGCGCGTGCTTGATCCTGCCTGCGGGAGCGGCAATTTTCTGGCTGGGGCCGCGCGCTGCCTGGCGACTTTCGGTACGCGTGCAGGTCTCTCTCAAAGAGTACTGGCGGCGCTCGTCAGCCGTAACCTCTGGGGCTGCGACCCCGATCCTATCGCTTGCTTCCTGGCGGAGATGCAGGTCCGTACTGTCTTAGAAGATCAGGGGATAGCGCGTAAACATCTGTCTAGAGGCCTGCATATTCACCAGGCCGACGGCCTCGCGCTCCCGTGGACCCCCTGTGTCGACCTGTTGCTTGCCAATCCTCCCTACCTGGCCGCTAAGAACAGCGACCTCAGCGGCTACCAATCGGTGCGGCGCAGCGGGCAGGCGGATAGCTATCTGCTCTTTCTCAGGCTGGCATTCCAGGCGGTGCGCCCCGGCGGCTGGATCGGCCTGGTGCTGCCCGATCCGGTGCTGGCACGCGCCAATGCCGCCAGGGAACGCGCCCGCTTGCTAGAGGAGTACACCCTGCACCATCTCTGGCACCTGGCAGATGTCTTCGCCGCGCAAGTGGGGGCCGTGGTCATTGTCGCGCAGAAGTCCCCGCCACAACACTTGCACCAGGTCACCTGGATCAGGGATCGCTGGCGCGCGCGCGAAGGTCCACCTCGCCTCATTCCCCAAACTGGCGAAGGGCAGCGCAAGCCCAAGGCAATAACCAGCGTCTCTACTACGCATGGCACTACCC
>JALYVR010000311.1 GCA_030853145.1 Chloroflexota bacterium
GTGCCGGAAGTACCCGTAGCGAAGGGGCCAGCAGGCTGATACCGGGCCATACCATGATCCCAAAGGGGCCAATTGGCGACATCACAATAGATTGCCCAAACACGCGAAGCCGGGGCGCTGGTGTGTGCAGTTGCGGAAATGGTCCACATAAATATTCATTCCTCCTTCTCATATGCACGCTTATAGTAATCGTACTTAGTATTATTATAAGCGTACTTATCATGAATGTCAAGGGGTGTTTCGCACCACCACTGCAACGAATCACTCGCCAGGTTACGGCGTGGCTGGTGCCTGCATGTACCACTCGGTGAACGAGCGGCACCGACCTTCATCAGTGAAGCGCAGCACCCATAGGTTATAGTATGTGCGGTCGAGCGTCGCCTGCGTGTCATCGGTGTAATAGTAAGACACTCCCACAGCGATCGCCTGGTCGTCCTGTACCAGCAACGGATGGTACGCGCCGCGATAGGTCCCGGCCCGGTCACGGTTCTCCATCCAGCCCGCAACGATCTGGGAGCGGCCGCGCGCCACGTCATCGCCCTCGTCCCAGGGATGCCAGCGGTACTCGGCATCGTCAGTAAACAATGCTCCGATTTCACCCGGATCATAGGTGATCCAGGCATGGTTATACGCGTCGAGCCACCGTTGCACCATCTCAGCGTCAATCTCCATAGTACTCTCTCCTCTTGAAACAAACGGAGCGGGAGGCCTACAGGTATCCCCTCTTTCCCTCTCCAGTGCTTCGTTTCCTTTGAGTCTACATCTGAAAGCGGTCGAAATACGTCCTGTTTATCAAGGTCGGTTTGAAAGCCAATCTGTGTAGAAAGGGCGCTCTCTAAAAACAGGACCACAGTTATCCACTTTGTAGCTGCTATCCCACTATCCTGACACAAGGCCTATTACATCAGCTCAATATAAACTCTTCCTACACCTGGATCGTGTTAAAGAAAAGCAGGGTATAGAATATACAAAAAATTATTGAGGAGGAATATCATCTATGGACTTGCTAGATTGGTTTGATAGTCGCCAGACCCGGCGACAAGCATTGCAGCAGCTTGGTATGCTCGCAAGCATAGGGCTGGCACTCGATGCCTGTGGGCCGGGGGCCACGGCCCCTCAAACAGTCCCGCCGGGAAAGTACAATAAGCACCAGACCCCTATTGAGCATGTGATCGTGGCGTGCCAGGAGAATCGCACCTTCGACACCTATTTTGGCCATTACCCCAAAGCCGGGAAGTTTGGCATACCACCGGGGTACTCGCTGCCCGATGGCAAAGGCGGCAAACTGGTTCCCCACCATGCGACGAGCGCTATCTCATCGAACCCCAACCATTCCTGGCAGGCTATTCATAGGGAATGGGATAACGACGCTATGGATGGTTTTGTGCCCGCCAACGGTCTCACGACTCTGGGCTACTTCGATGGCACGGATATCCCCTATTACTACGCGCTGGCGGACGCCTTCACATTATGTGGGAACTACTTCGCCTCCCAATTAGGCTCTACCATACCCAACCGCATCGCGCTCTGGAGTGGTACCTCCGGCGGTGTTACCGCCAACTACACCGCGCGTGGAACGTTGGATTGGCCCACGATTTTAGATCTGCTGGATGAGCATAAGATTACCTGGAAATACTACAACCTTGGCCTGGGTACCGGGACTTCGCCAGAGTTCTTCGACCCGCTCGCACTCTTCAAACGTTGGCAGCATGATCCCCGGCTCAAGTTCAAAGAGCGCGATTACAATGCCGACTTGCAGGCCGGCACCCTGCCACAGGTCTCGTTCCTGATTACCGAGACTTTTATCAGCGAGCACCCACCGGCCGACGTCAAGACGGGGCAGAAAAAGATGGCCCAGGTCATCAATGCGCTGATACAGTCTGACCTCTGGACGAAGTCAGCTTTCTTTTTCACCTATGACGAGGGCGGTGGCTTCTTCGATCATGTCGCCCCGCCACGAATTGATGCCTATGGCCTCGGTTTCCGCGTGCCGACACTGGTGATCTCCCCCTGGGCCAGGCGGGGCCACGTGTCGGGTCGCCTGTATGAACACAGCTCGATCCTGAAATTCATCGAGCGACTCTTCGGGCTACCAACGCTGGCAAGTGTCAACCATCAATTCGACACCTCGACTCCGGGGGCCTATAACAAGTTTGTCAACGACGCGGCCAACGGAAAGGCGGCTGGACCGCCCGCACCCCCTCGCGATGGGCGGCCGGAGTTCGGCGACTTCTATGAGGCCTTCGACTTCGCTCAAGATCCGCATTATAGGCCTTCCTTGCCCACTCTGTAATGCGTTCGTAACGCGCTCGATAACGTTTTCGTAACGCCTATGAAGTTACACTATCAGCAGTGTTACGAAAACGTAGCGAGAGTTACGCATTACACCAGGAGAAGGAAGGCACATATGGCTATGCTATATCCACACACGGTCCGGCTTTTCAGAAGGTCGCGTCTCAATCTTCTGGCGCCCCTGATCGCGCTTTGTTTGCTGTTCAATCCGGTAGCTCCGGGTCCGGGCTGGTCCTTGGGATCATCGTTGCCGGCGTCCGACGGTCGAGATAACTTCGGGAGCGGGGCAGTCGGGGATTTCTGATACATAGAAGAGGCGTGTTCCCATAGGGGGACACGCCTTCCCGCGGCTCATCTTCCCTCTCTCAGGCGAACCTGATCAAAGAGTTCGTAAACGTATCTCAATGTCTCCTGGCAATCGCGTATCAATGACTCCAATTTGCGCTCAATATCTGAATGCAGCCTATCCCTTTGTCTTGAAGGATTTTTGCATACCCTACGAAAGGTTCGAGGGATGCGGGCGCAGTAAGATCCAGGGCTAGCTACATAGATGGTATTATTATAATGATAGGTCTTGATGGAAGTGGAGAAGGGTTTTCCTCTCGTGGATATAGAGTAAGGAGTCGTGGGTATGGGGCATAAAACCAGGCAGAAGGCTGCGCGAACGCGCTTTTTCTCCGTTGCGTTGCTGATTCTGGCAGCGTTGCTGCTCTCGAATTGTGGGGGTGCATTGAAGGCAACGCTGCGGCGCCCGCCTCCTGGCATCGATAAGGAGACGCGTATCATCCAGCGCTGGATCTGGGCAACGAACCTGCCTGCGCACCGGCTGGTGATCTTCTATGGCAATCCCTACTCGGCTGTGATGGGACCTATCGGGCGCTATGCCGACAACGAACTCATCGCCAGATTGCGCACCCAGACGCAGGCCTACGATACCCTCGATCCAGCCCACCCGACCGTCTCCGCACTCGACTATGTCACGCCAATCGCGCAAGGCTCACCAATGAGCGACCGGTCGTGGGTTGCGCGCATGCCGGCGGCTTCTATCGAACACTACCTGAATCTGGCAAATGACCACCAGGCGCTCTTTTTCTTTGATATGCAGATCGGGCATAGTCCTATTCAGAAGGAGGTCAATCTCCTATGGCCCTATCTCCAGAGGCCAGGGGTGGACCTCTCGCTCGACCCGGAGTTTGATATGGCACCCGGCGATGTACCGGGGCGCGAGTTTGGGCGCATGCCGGCGGCCGAGATTAACTGGGTCATCGACCAACTTTCACAGCTTGTGCTCACCCAGCACTTACCGCCGAAGATCCTGATCATTCACCAGTTCCTCATGCAGATGCTGCCAGATTGGCAGAAAATTCAACTGAAGCCAGGGGTGCAGGTGATTACCTGCGTCGATGGCTTTGGCTCGCCGGCGGCAAAAATCGCCGACTACCGCATCTTCGATCAGCGGCAACTGATCCAGTACCCCGGCATGAAGATGTTTTACGCCCTGGACAAACCACTGATGGTGCCGGCGCAGGTGCTGGCGCTGCGGCCCGCACCTTTGATGGTGATGTATCAATAAGATGGCTTAGCCAACAGGGAGATTGAGGGGTTGCACATGCTCATTTTCACTGAGCAAACAGAGGTAGGCCTCTTCCAATGTTGGCTCTACATTCATAGCATCTGGATGAGGACGAGTGGGAGCGATAAGACGTGTCTCCACCTGCCCCCCACGACGGATCGCCATGCTCACCTGAGAGGTTGCTCGCAGACGCTCGAACTCAGCCACGCTCACAGACAGTGCCCAGGTGGAACCAGGAGCATCACTTTGTAGGGCAGCGGGAGTACCCTTCCAGAGTATCTCTCCTCGTTGGAGCAGGGCAATATCTGTTGCCATCGCCTCCACATCGGTGATGATATGCGTGGACAAGATGACGAGGCGCTCTCCCTGCAAGCTCGCAATCGTTTCGCGGAAATGCACACGCTCGGCAGGGTCCAATCCCACGGTTGGCTCGTCGAGGATCAGGACGCGCGGCTCGTTCAACAGGGCCTGGGCGATTCCGAGTCGCCGGATCATGCCTCCTGAGAAGGTGCGCAAACGGCGGTCGGCCTCGGTGGCTAAATGCACCATCTCCAGGCTGGCAGCAACGCGACGCTGCAACAGTGGACCTTTCAGGCCTTTCAGCTCCCCAATATAGCGTAGCAATTCACGCGCGGTGAGCTGTGGATAGACACCAAAATCCTGGGGGAGATAGCCCAGGTCCCGGCGCAGTACCTGTGGATGACGCAGAATATCTTGCCCATTCCAGGTTACTACACCCTGTGTCGGCGCCATCAAGGTCGCCAGAATACGCAACAAGGTCGTCTTGCCTGCCCCATTTGGCCCCACGAAACCCCAGACCCCTGTCTCCATGCGTAATGAGATATCCCGTAACGCCCAGCGGCCTTTTTCATACCGCTTACTAAGTAGATCTAGCAGTAATATACTCATCTTTTCTCCTTCTTTCTCTTCGAGCATACCTCTTTACAATAGTTTGGGTGCCAGGCTTTTCATGCAGATGATAGAGTGATCAGAAGCCCTGTCTTTGCCGCTGGAGGCTGAAGGCCGTTCCCATGACAAGAAGCACTGCGAGGCTGATAAACAGCAGGCGGTTCCACAAAAAGGTAGGAGTGATATCGGCCTGTGGGATAGTAGTCTGGACAAGGTGAATGATCTGCTGGGCGAGTGCAGGTGCGATGCTGCTATCGTTTATATGGTGCGCTCCCACCTGAAAGGCGGGATCGGTCGGGATTTCATCCATGCCTCCCCAGACCACAAGCACCTGGGGAACATTCTGGAGAAACAGTGGGAGCAGCCAGATCACCAGCAGCGCCACATAGCTGATCGCCCGTTGTCCGCGTGTGAGTGTCATCAGAAAGAGCGGCAGAGCCGCCACAAAGACGAGCGTCATCAAAGTCAGCCAGCCCCAGGTAGCCAGGTACGGCCACGGTCCTAACGACCCATAGGTACCCCGATTGACAAGATGATCTGTCACCATAGCTGTAAGCACCTCAAGGCAGGCAAATCCAACCAGGATGAGCAGCCCCGCGAGATACTTTCCCCAGACATAGGCGTTTGTCGTCACAGGTGTGCTCATCAGGACCCCATCAATGTGTCGCTCGTTATCTCGCTGCAATTGATTGACTGTGGTGACGCCCAGGATCAACGTAATCAATAAGCAGAGGAAGGCTTCATTTAACCACATCCTCCAGGGTTCGGTGCTTTCGATGCCGGCTGTCAGGATGCCACCGAAGATCAGCAACGGGCCAATCAGCCAATAGGTGCGTCCCCTGCGGAACAAGAGGAGTTCCAGGCGTATAACTGTCCAGAGGTCTTTCATGAGTCATCTCCATTCGTAACGCTGTTCTTTCACAGCATCTTCAGAGCATTATCGTACCAGTACGCGCTGCCAGGTCGAGCCGTACCCCAGCAGCAGCAACAGGATCAAAGCGCCAAGGCCTGCGGCAAGCACATGAACCGAGAGTGAGAGGCCTCCTTGCCCGCCCAGCAGGAATTGACTGAGCAGAGAACTGGGAAAGAGTTCAGTGCTACCCATCAACAAGAGCCAGGGGCCGCCGCCAACAACCATGGCGGGAAGTGTACCCCAACGCAACGCGACCAGGAAGGAAAGACCCGCGAGCAGGAGCAAGGGGCCAAGCCAGCTTGCGAGCAACGGGCCAAAGGGCGCCCAGTGCAGAGTTGCAAGAGCAGCAGTCGCCAGCAAGCCGAGCAGACCATCGAAACACACAAGAGCCAGGGCGACTCCGGCCATCGTTTCCACAAATCCTGTCGGGCAACTCACCTCGACCTCACGCAATCCAGGAGAGAGTGTACGCAAGGCATAGGCGACACTCAGAATGGCCGTAAGCGGCAGCACGAAGATGAGTAGCATGGTCACGGCGTCTTTGGGTAAATCGGATGCGGCAAAGCAACCGACAAACAGCAAAAGCACACTCGCCACCCAGAAC
>JALYVR010000312.1 GCA_030853145.1 Chloroflexota bacterium
GGAAGAGGGTCTGTCGCCTGCCATTTTTCAATCTCTGACCCTGGCCTATCCACTCGGTTCCTCAGCAGGTGCCATGGCACTCAATGCTCGCTGGCAAGAGGTGCTGGGCATCTCTCTCCGGCCTGTCCCGCTGGAGCAGGCGACGCTTGCCCAACAGATCCTTCAGACCACTGGTCACACAGGTCCCCTGCACATCTGGCTCTCCTCCTGGCTCCCGACCTATCTTGATCCAGCGAGCATGACGGTGTCCCTGTTTGGGAGAGGTCAGCCCTTCAATGCCGTCAATTATGGCCAGAATACCAGCTCAACAGCCGCCACGCAGCAGCAGGTACAGAATCAGATGCTCTGGGCGGACAGCATCAGGTGGAGTCCAACCGGCACCTCGATCTATACGCAGATTGAACGACAACTGGTCAACGATGTTGCCTGGCTGCCCCTTGATCAGCAGCAGGCGTATCATCTCGTCAAGAAGGGCATCCACGGCCCGGCCTTTGATCCACGGGACCTGATCCCGCCTGATAACTGGGCCGGGGGGTGTCTATCCACGAACTGTTGAACATGTGAGGCGCGCTTTCGCCCGTGGTGAGTGTACATGCCACCTGTATCATGGGGAAAATTCAACACGTATCCTGGTGAGCAAACCGTTTGGGATAGCTTACTCACCAGGATACGTGTGCAAATCTGGCTACAAAATGACTATAATATGACTATTGGATGAGGCCAAAAAGAAACCTGGAGGCTTTATTATATAAGTGGTTGCTCAAAGTGGTAATGGGAGGGGGGGAAGGCATCCACAACTGCGCTGCTTGCCTGCTCTCGCGCGAGGCACAACACGAGCGCGAGGGGGGGACCAGGCAAGCGCCGTGGTTGTGGGTCTGGGGAACTTTTGCTTAATCTTCGCCTCAGGAATGCATAATAGCTCATCCATTTCATGCAAGGAGCACAAAAAACATACCATGACCACAACCTCCGCAGTCTCTGTCGGTGTCGCCGATGTACGCCGCGACCCCAACCCCGCGGCCGAACTTGTCACCCAGGCTCTCATGAACCGCCTTGCCAGGTCGGATAGTACCTCTGGTGAGTGGACCCATGTCATCCTATCGGACTATACCGGCTGGATGCGCTCACTTGAACTGGAGGAGCCTGCCCCGTCGGCATCCCACGAGGCCGACGAGCAAGCGGCCGCCCCGCTTCAGACGGTCGCTGTGGTGACTGCGCGACATAGCCTGCTCTACAGCGCGGCGCAGGGGGATGACAACCTGGGCAAGGTCTACCTATCGACCGCGCTGCCCGTCCTTAATACAACTTCCTCCACGCGCTCCCTGGTTGCCCTGCCGGGAGGGCGCACAGCCTGGCTGGCACGTGAAACCATAGCCTTGCGCCCATTCAACGACCCCTATGCGCGCCAGCCCGTTAGTGTCATCACGGCCTACGCGCGGGCGTTCCTGAATGTGCCATACCTGTGGGGGGGCACCTCGGACGAGGGTATCGATTGCAGTGGCTTCGTGCAGCTTTGCTATCGCATGGGTGACTACATCCTGCCTCGCGACGGCGACCAGCAGCATGATACCCTGGAATGTAGCGTGAAGCGGGAGGAGATGCGTGAGGGCGACCTGGTCTTCTTTGGCAGTCAACAGATCACACATGTAGCGATGGCGCTCAACGACCACGAATACATCCATGCCGAAGGCCAGAACTACAACCATGTCGTCATCAACAGTTTTCGCGCGCACGACCCCCATTACTATCCCCGCCTGGACGAGATTGTATGGGGCATCAAACGGGTGATTATCTAGATGCAAGCAGAGATTGAGCAAGCGCTCAAGAGCCTGGGGGGCCGCTACGCCTGCGTCGTGATGTGCGTGGACCAGGGTGTCCTTGAAGAACTGGTCTCGCTCAACTCCGATATGGTGTTTCCAGCCGCCAGCCTCGTCAAGGTGCCGATCCTGCTGGAAGTAACACGCCAGGTGGCACGCGGTTGGCTCTCCTGGGAGACACGCTATACCGTACCCGCCAGCGCGCGCGTTCCCAGTGCCGGCGTGCTGGCGGACCTCTCGCCCGATCTGCGACCCACCCTGCATGACCTGGCGCACCTGATGATTACGATCAGCGATAATACCGCCGCCAACATGCTACTCGACCTCGTGAGCATGGAGGCGGTGAACGCGACCATGCAGGCGCTCGGCCTGAACTCGACGCGCCTGGAACGCCGCTTCATGGATTTCGAAGCGCGCCATGCGGGCCGCGATAACTGGACGACGGCGGGCGATATGGCCCGGCTCTACTCGCTCTTCCTCGCAGATACACTGCCCGGCACGCAGGAAATGCTCGCGATCCTCCTACGCCAGAACGACTACACCATTCTCCCGGCCTACTGGGGCGAGGAGGTCCCATTCGCCCACAAAACCGGCGGCTTGGTAGGCGTGATGCATGACGCCGGCATCCTCTATCCTCCCACCGCCCCCGACAGCCCTCTGATCATCGTGGCCCTGACGGCTGAGCAGACCGATGAACCCCTGACCCGCTTGACGCTGGCAACCGTTGGTCGTATGCTGTTCGCATAACACTCGTCACAAGCAACGCACGTGTCGCACTTCTATGGGTCCAATAGACGGCATCTGGTTGCCACTTGAGGCATGCCAACTCAGGACGGAAGCTCTAAGAATGTTAGCAAATGACTCAGGGTCGGTGTGGAGCGAGGAGATTCTTGTAGTTGTGCCATGATGTCCCTTGCCATTTGGCGTATCTCACCGAGGGATGCATCAAGGTGAGGATCGATACCAAGCGCCGCAATCGGTGTCCGCAGGATATATTGCAAAAGCATGACTGCGAACCAGCGAGGCATCCGGAGAAAGAGCACTTTCATACTGAAAGGTGTGACGGGAATAGCTTGTGCTTGCAGGGCCAGAAGTCCTTCATGGATGGCCTGGACCATCATCACAACATGCTTACGTGTTCGTCCAAGCTGCGCACTCGTTCCTTTTGTCATAATGACAGCCGCCAAAACACATGCGTCAATGAGAGCGTGCGTTTTGAGCCAGCCCTGCATATCGGAATTCAGGGAAACAGAGAAGTCTGCCTTCTTGAACGCGGTTACGAGTTGTCGAATGCGTGGTGTCACACGACCATCTTCTTCTCCCAGCGTCATCGACAACATCCGAGGAGCGATGCGATAGTGGATGACATCTCCCTGTAGTGCCCCTGCTAGCGACGGAAAGCCAAAGACGACGCGATGCGATTCGAGCATCTCCAATCGTAGCATGCCAGCAGGATTATTGAGCATGAACAGCACTGTGGGGATCTGGCGATTGGCGGCAAGGATAGGCAAGATGGACGTGAGTTGGTCCAGCCGCACCGTCACGATGACGACATCATAGCTATCCGTCGGAGCCAGATGATCAACGATAGAAACCCGTGTTGTCGTACGCTGTCCATCCGATGCGTCTTCAAGAAGAATGCCTTGCGTCCGCAGTGATACTGCGCGTTGACCTCTCGCAAGCAGAGACACATGGTATCCGGCCTCCTGGAGTCGTGCAGCATAGACGCTGCCAATGACTCCTGCTCCATAGACCAATATATTCATTTTCTCTTTTTCCCCTTCTATCTTCAGCTTCGAGGGATTTCCTCAAAGTGGTGCATCTTTGCGTTTCTTAAGCAACGCACTGTTGCAAAAAAAGCATAGCAGATGCTACAATGAGGCGTCAATCAGCAAAGGAACGGAGAATGTTGCCTATGCAACAAAGGAAGAGAAAGTGATGCACAAGCAAGAAGCAATTGAGGACCTACGCGTTCGTCGCACGCGCAAACTGCTCCAGCAGGCCTTTATCGAATGTACTACAGAGAAGGGATTTGCAGCCCTCACGGTGCGCGACATTGCAGAGCGCGCAATGGTGAACCGCTCGACGTTTTATCGTCATTACCTGGATAAATACGACCTGTTGGAACAGTATATGAACGAGATGTATGCATTGTTCGAAGACCGGGAAGGGAGAGCGGAACCACATCCCCATGAAGCGCCATCAAATCTCATCGACCTGCTCAAGCATATCCAGCAGTTTGCAGACTTCTACCGTGTGATGCTCGGCGCGAAAGCCGAGCCTCTCTTTGAGCAACACTTTCGCCAGAAGACGGAAAAGCGTTTTCTCTCTTGTTTCAATCAGGCATTCTCCGAACGAGCGTCTGATCCCGACGCCCCTCCTATCGACTTGAAGTACACTATCATCGCCGCTGCTGGATGTGGTGCGATCGTCTGGTGGTTGGAACAGGAACAGTCCTGCTCACCGGAGCAACTTGCTCACTGGCTGAACCAATTCATCTACGACATCTCAGTCTCTTCTCTCAATCTGAAAGGATAACACCATCTGCCAATCGAGCAAAAGATGTATGACTCCACTAAAAATAAGATTTGTGTGTAACAGGGGAGATTATCATGCCAATTCTACCTTTTAAAGGGATCTGGCCCACGATTGAAGAGGACGTTTTTATCGCGCCGGGTGCGTTCATCATCGGCGATGTCACTATTCGCCGGGGTGCCAGCATCTGGTACAACGCGGTCGTGCGCGGCGACACAGGGCCTATCGTCATCGGGCGCTGCAGCAATATCCAGGATAATTGCACGCTGCATCTAGACGCCGATGCGCCCCTGACTATCGGCGCTGACTGCACGATCGGGCATGGAGCCATCATTCATGGCGCGACCCTGGGCAATCATGTATTGGTCGGCATGCAGGCGGTAGTGCTCTCGCATGCTCGCGTAGGAGAGAACACTATCATTGGCGCGTGTACGCTGGTCAGCGAGCGCAAGAGCATCCCTGGCGGCGTGCTGGTCCTGGGCATACCTGCCAGGGTCGCGCGCGAACTCACGCCCGCCGAGATCGAGAGCATCGCCGTCAGTGCAACCGGCTACGCCGAACGCGCCGCCTTCCACAAAGCCGCACAGGATGACGGGGCGCGCCCCGTCTGCTAGGTGACCATGGCCCCCGCTTGGACAAGAGGAACTGAAGGGAGAGCCACCTGGTCTCCCCATTCTCCAGACAAAGATAACAATTTTCTAGTGACAGATATTGATTTTTGTCACTCCATAGATTATACTACTATCATCCATTCAGGATAAACATCCTTTTACTAGGTAACTTTCAAAGCATAGAAAGAGGAATTGAGAAGATGATTACACGTTCGCTTGGAACGCATGGTCCTGAAGTATCGGCCATTGGTCTGGGCTGCTCGGCCATGTCTGACGCGAACGAGCCAGCAGATGAGGCTGAAAGCATCGCGACGATCCAGGCCGCGCTCGATAGCGGTATCACTCTGCTTGACACGGCCGATTTCTACGGGATGGGACAGAACGAGATGCTGCTCCGCGAGGCCCTGCGTGGACGGGCGCGCGAGCAGGTCGTAATCAGCGACAAGTTTGGAGGGTTGCGCGACCCCGATGGCGGTTGGACTGGCAGCGATGGCCGTCCTGCCTCGGTCAAGAACTTTCTGGCCTACACCCTACGCCGACTTGGCACCGATTACGTTGACATCTATCGTCTCGCACGCCTTGACCCTACCGTACCCATTGAAGAGACCATTGGCGCTATTGCGGACATGGTCAAGGCCGGGCACGTTCGTTCCATTGGCCTCTCCGAGGTCGGGCCCGCCACGATAAGGCGCGCACAGGCGGTGCATCCCATTTCCGACTTACAGATCGAGTACTCGCTGCTCTCGCGCGGCATCGAGGCAGAGATTCTCCCCACATGTCGCGAGCTTGGTATCGGGATCACGGCGTATGGCGTCCTGTCACACGGCCTTCTTAGCGGACAGTGGTCGAAAGAGCGTTCAAATGCGCCCGGTAGTTTCCGCAGTTTCAGCCCTCGCTTCAGCGGAGCCAACCTCGATCACAACCTCGCCCTTGTCGAGGCATTGCGCTCGATTGCAGAGGCCAAGGGGGCAACCATCTCGCAGATGGCCATTGCCTGGGTCCTGACACGTGGACAGGAGATTGTGCCGCTGGTTGGAGCACGCCGGCGCGGCAGCCTCAGCGAGTCCTTCAAGGCTCTCGACCTGACACTGACAGCCGATGACCTGGCTCGGATCGAGCAGGCCGTCCCGAAAGGAGCAGCCGCGGGCGAACGCTACCCCGCGCCACTGATGGCTCTACTCGATAGTGAACGAGGCCGAGAGCAGAACTGATGGCCGCCGAAACACTCACTCCCGAACGTATTCTCGAAGCAGCGGAGGAGGTACTCCGCCGCTTCGGGCCTGCCAAATCGACAGTTGTCGATGTTGCCCGTGCCCTTGGTGTGAGC
>JALYVR010000313.1 GCA_030853145.1 Chloroflexota bacterium
GCATCTCCGCGAGCCGGCTGCGCGGGACCGTGATATCGACGGTATAGCAGGCGGAACTGAGACGCGCCAGCGCGCCCGCCGCGCTTTTGCGCGCCAGCCAGATCCTGGCCCGCTCCTCCTCGTCATAAGCGATGCGCAGATCGTACCCGCCATGCGCGCGCAAGATCTGTTCTACTTCCCCCATCTGCGCGTCCAGGCTCTGCGGGTAGCCATCCACCTCGATCAGCAGCAGCGCGCCCGCCTGCCGCGATAGTCCGGCATGCGCGAAATCTTCAACGGCTCCGATGATCTTGTGGTCCATCATCTCCATCGTCGCGGGCACCAGCCCGGCGGCGATGATAGCGGAGACCGCGACACCCGCCTGCTCAACGGAGTCGAAGGCCACCAGCAGCGTCTTGACGCCGGGCGGGTTGCGGATGAGCCGCACGGAGATGGCGGTCATCAGGGCCAGCATGCCCTCGCTGCCGGTGATCAGGCCGCGCAGGTCATATTCGGGATAATCCATAGCCGGTCCGCCGACGCGGACCTGGCTGCCATCGGCCAGGACAACGTGCAGACCAGTAATATAGTTGGTGGTGACGCCGTACTTGAAGCAGTGCGGCCCCCCGGCGTTCTCAGCGACGTTGCCGCCAATGGTCGAGGCGCGCTGGCTGGCCGGGTCCGGCGGGAAATACAGGCCGTGGGCCTTCACACGCTCGTCAAGCGCCAGGTTGATCACGGCCGGCTCAGCCACGGCGCTGCGGCCGTAGCTATCGACATCGAGGATGTGGTTCATGTGCGAGAACTCCACCACTATACCCCCCCGGTCGGCCACAGCTCCCCCCGAGAGTCCCGTGCCAGCGCCGCGGGCCACCAGTGGGACACGGTGTTCAGCGGCCCAGCACACAACACGCGCCACCTCGTCGGGCGTGCGCGGAAACACTACCCCCTCTGGTATGCCCCGATCCAGGCCGGCGTCGGACTCGTAGGTAACGAGAGCGGCTCTATCGGTATGGACCTGCCCTTCTGGTAAGAGCGTCTTCAGCGAACGCAACACGGCATCTTGCAGCATCGAATGCACCTCTTTCTCGTTACAATCACAATCACGCCTTCTTAACGCTTCACGCCACGAATAAAGCGCACAGTTACCGTTCCAAGTAAACAGTATACAACCGCGATAGCAAACAGCACCTGAAAACCAACGACGGGCATGCCGCGTTGCGTGAAGGCATCGATCAGGGGACCACCAAGGATAGGGGCGATGACCTGGGGCAGGGAGAGGGCGATATTCCAGACGCCCATATCTTTGGCGAAATTCTTGTGGGAGGGCAATACATCGGCTACCAGCGCCCAGTCCACGCTCTGGTATGCCCCGGCCCCGATGCCGAAGAAGCCTCCGGCCACAAACATAATCGTCAATGAATGCGTGAACATCTGCACAACGATCAACACCAGGCCCAGCAGGCCTAGCGTGCCGCCCGAGAGATAGATCACGCGCTTGCGTCCAACATGGTCGGAGAGCCAGCCGGCGAAGACCGCGCTCACCAGGCTGGCGAGCGAGGCGATAATCACAAATTTCGTGGTCTCCTGCTCTGGATCGGGTACGCCGATAACATCGCGCATGTAATATTGCAGGAAGGTCTGAATCGTATAGATACCCAGCATCATCAGCAGGCGCGTGATCAGCACCCAGGCAAAATCGGGATCGCGCCGGGGATCGAAATCGAAGAGGCGCAGCACGCCCAGCGCGATGACCACCATCAGAATACCCTGCTGCAGATCGCCCTGTACCTGTATGCCGCCGGGCTGGAGCATATTCCACACGCTTATGCCGCCCCATATCACCAGGACAGCCGCTGTGATCCCCACGATGTTGTACAGCATGGCGCGTGTCAGCCAGGAGCGGCGCGCAACCGGCGCCACGGTCACGCCCCCGGAAGAGCGCGCGGCCGCCGCCAGTTCCTCCTCAGCCATATGGGCCGACGTACCTTTGCGCTCATTTACCGAAAAGATCGTGATCAGCATCAACCCCAGCAGCACAGCGATGATGATGCCGTAGCTGAGGGCCACGCTGTGTTGATAGACCGGCAACGGCTGGCTGGCATTCACAAACAGGCCCGCGACAGCCACACCGCAGATGGTGCCGCCGATGCTGAGCGTACCCATCACCCCGGAGGCGAGCCCGCGCTGCTCGGCGGGTACTAGATCGGGCAGAAGCGCGTGAAATGGCGCGGAGGCCGCGTTGCTTGAGAACTGCACGATGAGAAAGGCGATAGTCAGCGAAGGAATATCCCACGCGTTCGCCATCCATACCAGCGCGCACACGTTCACCAGCGTGCCGAGCACGATATACGGTCGCCGCCGTCCCCAGATAGCCAGCCTGCCCCGCGTCCGGTCGCTGAGCATGCCGATCAGAGGATTGGCAATGAGCGCTATAAAAGCTCCTGGAACCAGCACAAAGGCCAGCTCCTGCCCCTTGTGAAGCTCCCCCACTATCTTGAATACCTGGCTGGGAAGAATGATAAAACCCAGGGCCCCCCAATGAAAATTGAGCGCGAACCAGAAGATGCTGATGGCTATAATTTGTGTCCAGCGCAGCTTCGGCAGCGTGAACACGGAATGGCCTGGAGCGGGAGATTCCTCCTCCTGTGGCGCGGTCGCCATGCTATTGTTTCCCTTTCTGACTTGATCCGCGTAGGGGCGACGGCTTGCCTCGCCCGCGCTGGCCCGCAACGTGCATCGGCTTGCGACATGGGCGAGGCAAGCCGTCGCCCCTACGCGGACGGGGACCCGGCTTGATTGAGATTAGATTTCCATGTACAATGCGATATGCAGCCTCGCGCTGCCTTGGATCTATGCTGTAAAGGATCGTGTTTATGGTAAAGCGTCCCACTACCTGGAGCAGACAGTTTACGTTTCGCGATAGAGAGCTTTTTTATAACCGCATCCCTTTCAATAATCGCGCCGAGCGCGCCGTGGAGGTGCCTCTGGCTTTCGATTTCCTTGCCAGGCAGACGAGCAAAGAGAGAATGCTTGAGGTTGGCAATGTCCTCCAATACTATGAAAATGCCTTGAGCGACGCCCTCTGCATTCGCGGCCGGCGTATCATAGATAAGTTTGAAGTCGGGTATGGCATAGATAATATAGACATTATCAACGTGGCCCCTGAGGAAAAATATCAAACTATTATCTCCGTGTCAACTGTTGAGCATGTGGGGCAAAACTCTTCTCCCACTGGCCGCTTCGGCGAGCAAAAGAAGAGCGCCGCCCTGGAGGCTCCCCTGAACGCCATCGCCAAGATCTACGATCTCCTGGCTGTCGATGGCCATGCCCTGCTGACTGTACCCTTTGGCAAACTGATGGATGGCGGCTGGTATGTCCAGTTTAGCTGTGAGTACCTTGACCTGCTTACCACGAAGTATAACATCCCTCAGGAAGCGGTAGCAGTGGGGTACCTGAAACGCGCCGCGCTAGAGTCACGTTGGAGCAATCCCCATCAATGCTGGGTCGAGGCGGCCGCCGGGGAACTGGGCCATGTCAGGTACGATAACATCGCGAGCGGGGCCAGGGCGATCGCGGTGATCGAACTCACAAAACTCGCGGCGCCGTTTACGTTCGATGCGGCCATTCCTCCTGCCACGTCTCTGCGCTACGAGCGCTCACCACTGGCCAGGAGCCTGTTCGTTGGTGTTGGCGTCGCGCGTAGCTGGTTCCATCACTAGATTTGTGACGTAATTATTTGCCCCTTCGTTGTAAGACTCAGGCCGTAAGAACCCTCTGCATGCTTTACTCGACTCAGGGATGAGTAAGGAGCAGAGAAGTATCGCCGGTACTTCGACGGGAGGTAAAAAAGCGCGCTCACCCACGGGCATACCTGGTTGTGTTCCCCTGATATTTATTTAGTAGTACAAGGGAGCAGAGCGTTATGCTGCGTCGGGCCAGCCGTGCGAATGTATGGAACAGCGATCTGTCCTCACGCGGCCTACACAAACGCAGGCCGGGCGGCCTACAATCATAGCGCGCTGGATGCAATATTTCTTCGCTGGGGACGTGTCCTCCGGCAATCGTTCCATCAGCGATCTCCAGAGGCGGGCCTGCTGGGTGGGACTCGCGCTTCTGCTCCAGTCTCTCAATGAAGTTGATCAGGGGATCACGGCTATCGATCGTGCCTGGTTCGCGCCCCTGGTAATATTTTTCGACGCGCTGCTCCCACTCGCGCTGACCCTGGGCAGTTTCTGCGCGCTGTGGATGGCTCTACAACCCGCCAGCTTAGGCCGGCAGGCCCACAACGCCAGGCAGCGCCCGGCGCGCTGGCAGCACGTGATCCTGGCGACAACGCTGGTGCTGGCCATCATCGGCGGCGTGCTGGGCAGCATCACGCTGGTGCAGTGCTTCTTGCCGCCCCAGTTCGGCAACGACGGCACATCTCTGGATACCAATGCGGCTATCCTGCTGCTGCACGGCCACAATCCCTACAGCGATTCGAGCATTCTAGACGTGGCGCGCCGCTTTGGCATTCAGCCGACCTGGACCACGCCACTGCGCCAGGGGCAGTTCGCCGGGCGCCTGGACTATCCCACTCCCCAGGAGTTTCAAACCGCCTTCGCGCACGCGCTGGCTAACGGCCAGGCCCCCGAATTCGAGTCCAGGGTGAGCTATCCACCCCTGGCCTTTCTGACCCTGCTGCCGTTTGTCTTCTTGAACCATGATAACGTTTTGCCGTTCTACCTGCTCTCGTACCTGCTGATTATCGTCATCGCCTGGAAGGTCGCGCGTCCCCAGCTCCGGCCCTGGGTGCTGCTGCTGGGACTGGCAAACATCCCTATGTGGGGCTCAACTATCGGGGGGAACCTGGATATCTTTGCCTTCCTGCTGCTGATCCTGGCGTGGCTGCTGCGGGACCAGCGCTGGCGCTCGGCGCTGCTGCTGGGACTGGCCGTGGCCAGCAAACAGATCGCCTGGCTCTTCCTCCCATTCTATCTGATCATGGTCTGGCGCCACCAGGGCTTCAAGGAGATGCTCTCCCGGCTGCTGATTACAGGAGGCCTGGCGCTAGCTATCAATCTGCCTTTCATGCTATGGAACCCGCAGGCCTGGCTGGCCGGTATTCTCGCGCCTGTCATGGACCCCATGTTCCCGCTGGGCATTGGTTTCATTACGCTCAGCATCTCGCACCTGCTGCCCTACTTCCCCACCTATGTCTATACGCTGCTCGAAGGCGTCACGATGCTAGGGGCGCTCGCCTGCTACTGGCGCATCTGCCGCCAGCGTCCGGAGGCGGCGATGCTGCTGGCCGTCGTCCCCCTGCTCTTCGCCTGGCGCAGCCTGCCCTCGTACTTCTGCTGCGCCGCCTACCCACTCTTCCTGCTGACGGCCGCCAGGATGAGGCCCGCCATGCACCGCGTGATGGTCGCGGCGGAGCAACGCCTGCCCGCATTTGCCGGCGTGTACTCGCATTCGGGCAGTGAAGTGTGCGTGGGTGGAGATAGCCCGAACTCTTGACAGCAACGGTGCCACGGTTTACCATGGCGATATGCCTCTTTGAAATGTTGACCTCTATATATTTCCCATTGTCAGTAGTGAAAGAGAGGAACGCACCGTGCCAGATAGCCTCCACACCAAGTATGTGCTGAGCGAGGATCAGATGCCCCGCACATGGTACAACATCCTGCCCGATCTGCCCAGTCCTCCGCAACCGGTGCTGCATCCCGGCACTCGCCAGCCGGTGACACCCGCTGATCTCGCGCCGCTCTTCCCGATGGCGCTGATTATGCAGGAGGTGAGCAGCGAGCGCTACATCGAGATACCGGAGCCCATTCGCCAGGTCTACCGCCAGTGGCGGCCCAGCCCACTCTTCCGGGCACGGCGGCTGGAGCAGGCGCTGGATACTCCCGCGCGTATCTACTATAAGTACGAAGGGGTCAGCCCGGTCGGCAGCCACAAGGCCAACACATCTGTGGCCCAGGTCTACTATAACAAAGAGGAGGGCATCAAGAAGATCGCCACCGAGACCGGGGCCGGCCAATGGGGCTCGTCGCTGGCGATGGCGGGGGCCTTCTTCGGCGTAGAGATCGAAGTCTTTATGGTCAAGATCAGCTACCAGCAGAAGCCGGCGCGGCGCTCGATGATTCAGGCATACGGCGCCACCATCCACGCCAGCCCCTCGAAACTGACCGATGCCGGGCGCGGCATCCTGGCGCAGGACCCTGAAAACATGGGCAGCCTGGGTATCGCCATCAGCGAGGCCGTGGAGGTGGCCGCCAAGAGCGGCGGCACGATCAAGTACTCCCTGGGCAGCGTGCTGAAC
>JALYVR010000314.1 GCA_030853145.1 Chloroflexota bacterium
GACACGGCCGTGGTCTCGCAAGGCCCACTTTCGCCGGCCTCCTGGGCCTTTGATAAAAACTTCGCGGGCTTTAACTACGGTCCAGCCAAAGCCAAAGCGGAACTGGTCCAGGCAGGCATGCCCAACGGTTTCAGCTTTACGCTCAAGATTCCTGGCGCGAGCACCACGCTGTTACAAGTTGCGCAGCTTATTCAAGGTGAACTGAAGGCCGCGAATATCACCGTCACGATCAGTCAGGAGACCTTCAATGCCCTGGTGACGGATTTCCAGACCTTCAACTACCAGGTGCTCATCATCGGTTGGACCGGAGGGGTAGACCCCGATAGCACGATGTACTCGATGTTCACGAGTACCGGAGGCTTCAATTACACGAAGTACGCCAATGCGCAGTTGGATAAGTTGCTGAATCAGGGGCGCACAACTATTGAGCAGGCGCAGCGCATTCCGCTCTACCAGCAGGCGCAGACTCTGCTGGTGCAGGATGCATCGCGCATCTTCCTCTATCACCCAGATGTCTACCTGGCGACCACGAAGAACGTGAAAAATTATCCCCTGCTCGCGTCTGGTGTCATCCAGCTTACCAGCGTGTCTCTGAGTTCCTGATTACGAAGGTTAGCACCTTCGAGGCTGGTATCAAGGGTGTGAAATTAAGACAGAGATAGCAGGAAGCGGACGGCGCATCCGTAGGGGCTATGGCTTGCCTTGCCCGTGCTGGTCAACGAGAGGGGCGGGCTTGCGACGCGGGCGAGGCAAGCCATAGCCCCTACGGATGCGCCCAGTCCTTAGCGGGCGATACACCCTAACCTCAAGGCGTAAACATCTTGAGCGTCGGAGCATGATCGGCTGTCTTTAGCATCTCTAATGCGGCATGGATGACAGCCATCTGTTGCTCACGTTGATGTGGTAAACCCAGGGGGCGGCCCATCAAGTTCGCTGTAACCAGGGCGCGTGCTGGCTTGAGGAGTTGGGCATCTGGCTGGAATGCTTCTATATAGATGGTCACGGTGGGAATGCCAATGACCTCTATGGCGCGTGCTACGTGACTCACGGTCACATAACACAGGGGTCAGCCAGCGGTCAGGAAGACGGCATCCACGTTATCATCCTTGAGCATCTGGGCCCACTGTGGCGCGCTTTCATTGATAAGTCGAGGAATATTCGTGAGGCCATGATACGAGTAGTTACGCTCCGCCAGTGTACCAATCACACCCTCGTGCGCTAGCTCATGAAAGAGCGGCAATGGAAAGATGACATTGATATCTTTCTGGGCGGCACGGATGTCATAAGCAACGTGTCCAACACGCATACGATCTACGGGTGTATTGGCTGGAATAACACGGAGCGAGGGCACCCGTTCAAGCGCCTTGCGTACATCTTTTACCGCCTGTTCATATGTAAGGTCGGCAGGATAGTAAGGTTCTTGATCGTCACGATAGATAGCGCCAGAGGTAAAGAGAGCGACAGTAGCCTCGTGCAACGGTTTTCGCAATGGAGCGAAGGGCGAGTCTGGAAAGTCTGGCCGAACCGCCGAGACAGTCTGGCTGGGAATGTAAGCCTGTGCCTGCTCCTGCTGAACAAAGTCGGTCAGCCTGCGCGTGTCCCTATCGTCAATGGCGTCGCCGACATGGTGTAGCAGCCTCTGCATAAAGGTAGCGAGGTCATCTTCAGACAGGTTCTTCAGAAACTTGAAGTAGTTGTCGGCGCGTTCGCTGTGATAGAGACTTTCGGCAAAGGCTCTGAGCGAGAGCGGTTCCCGTGGGTCTTTCTCAGCCTGGTTGTCTGCCATAGATACGAACTCCTTATTCAAAGTAGTAAACGACTTGTTAAAGGCTACAACCAACGCAGGCGGCAAGTTATTCCCAAGAGGAGAACTCTATGACCACAATCACCGATGAGTATATGCGGCAGATGTCGTCCACTGCCAGGAATTATGCCTCATGATTTTGAAGGCTGGACTACCCAGGAATATGGATGGGGTCGAAAAAATCATCTGGGAGCACGGGCGTAGAAAACATGCACTTCGCGCAGATGGAGTGTTGTCTATCGTATGTCCGGTCGCTGATGGAAGCGATGTCTATGGCATTGGCATTTTTAATGGTTCTATCGAAGAAGTACAAAAGATTATGGATGAGGACCCGGGTGTAAAAGCTGGCGTCTTTATCTATGAAGTACATACTTGTCGCAGCTTTCCTGGAGACAGTTTACCAGGGTAGGAACAGGTGCTCATCTCAATATATTTCTGGGTACCGGGGAACACAGCTAGTAGAAGAGCACGAATGCTGCTATACTACATAGCAGAGTATTGCAGCAGTTTTTTGCAAGGGAATGTGGTCATGGATGAGCAGAACACGACAGGTGACCCAGAGAGGGCTTTTCCGCTGCTTCGTCTCTGGCTGTGTGGATCGTTTCAGATGGCATGGAGTGATCCGATCAGCGGACAGGTACGTCCGGCTTCCGATCCTTCCAGCGGAGGCCGAGACCAGGCAGCCGCCATCTCGTTGCTCGCGTTATTGCTGTGCCAACCCAACCGGCAAGCCCATCGCGATTGGGTGATGGAACAATTCTGGCCGGAGAGCAGTCATAGTGTGGCGGTGCATCGGCTGGAGAATATCTTCTCCTGCCTGCGCACACTGCTGCGCCCCCCAGGTGGGGGCGAGAGCGTGCTGCGTTCCAGCAGGGGCAAGAAGACCGGCGGCTCCAGCTATCGTCTGGACGCCTACCCCAGGCTGTGGGTCGATAGGGATGCCCTTCTCTGGAATGTGGAGCAGGCGGCGCGCATGGAACGCTTTGGGGAGAACGCGCTGCCCTTCTGGCAGCGGGCCCTGGCCCTCTACAAGCGCGGTCCCTTTCTGGCCGGCGGTTCGTATGACCCCTATGCCGACTGGATCACCGAGCAAGGTGGCAGGCTGGAAGGGGTGTGGGCGCCAGTGTGTGCATGCGCTCGCACGTCTCTCTCTGGCTCACTATGGGGAGGCGGGCAAGGCTGAGGCCCTGTTGCTGTTGCGCACCTACTGGCAGCAACACAAAACAGACGAAGATGCTTTGCGCCCGTTACTGGAGTTACTGGGTGAGCAGGAACGCTACCAGGAGGCCGAAGAATATTATCAACAACTGCTCCTGGCCCTGGCTGATCTTGAACCAGATGAGGATGGGCAGCCGCGCACACCTGATCCCCGGACCCAGGATATCCGCGAATATCTGCGCACCAAGCAGATCCAGCGCGAACGCATCTTATTGCCTGCCACTCCAGTGGCAACAAGCAGGGTCATATCGCAGGAGCGTCAAACTCCGGGTAGTGGGCTAGACTCAGGATATAGCATCTCTGTCATCTCAGAGGCTACTTCTCAGCGTGCAGACAATACCATGAGTAGGCGAGAAGCTGGAAAAACAATAGCCACTCTTGGTGCTGCTAGTCTTCTCACGGTTCCCCTGTTTGGACTCAGGCAAGTAGGCGCTCTATTACAAGATGAGGAAATACTTGCGCTCAGCACGCCCTCTATTCCCATCCTTTGGCGCCTGTACTTTGATGGACACCTCTCAGACGTTCAGCAAGCGCTCCCAGGGTATCTCTCTCAAATAGCGTTGCTGGTCAGGCAACCCTCTCGATACCAACAACGAGCGGCGTGGGTCGCATCCAAAGCACATCAACTTGCATGTATGCTTGCATTGCAGGAGCAGGACTATGGTTTAGCTCTCATCCATGTTGACCAGGCGCTTTTGGGCGCCACTAGGGCCGAGGATACTCATTTGCAGGTGGCTACTCTTATCCGCAGAGCGCTTGTCTATCGGTATTTGAAATGGTTCACGCCAATGCTAGAGGCATATCAAGAAGCAGATCAATATAGGAAGAGCCTTTCACCTCTTCTACAAGGGCGCCTGTATGCTGGACTCGCAGAAGCTCACAGTAATTTTGAACGAGAGTATGAGGCTCAATATTTCCTAGAACG
Organism: Chloroflexota bacterium; assembly: GCA_030853145.1. GTDB lineage: Bacteria > Chloroflexota > Ktedonobacteria > Ktedonobacterales > Ktedonobacteraceae > JALYTT01. Next base: position 3,948 of record JALYVR010000314.1, read on the forward strand.
TGCGTATACAACCTTCCCTGAGAACCCCAGGGATGATCCACACTTCTCCTACACGCACTTCAAACTTCCGCAAACGTTTGAAGCCGTGATGTATCTGAACCTGAAACAAGGAGATAAAGCCTGGGAGGTTCTGGCAAAAATTGACACCTCTCTACCTATGGCAGTCGTACCAGATCGTGTCGAATTATCGATGAAACAAGCGAGAGCTACCCTTCTCTTGGGCGATATGACACAGAGTTGCACATACGTAGCATATGCAGCAACATCGGCCCGCGCACTTGGCTCTCATCTGCGCTACAACGAAGCTTACAACATCTATCAACAAATGCTCGTAAAATGGCCTCCTGAACAGCAAGTACAAGCATTAGCCGGGCATTTTCAATAACGTGTGGTCGATATCCAGCAGAGTGGGACGACCAGCCAGGGCCATAGCTTGCTCCAGTTCAGCACGTAACAGTGCCAATACGCTCATCACACCGTCTGTGCCGCCGGCAGTCAAGCCCCAGACAGCAGGACGCCCCACTAGCACTGATCGTGCGCCGAGAGCCAATGCTTTGAGAACGTCTGTGCCTCGGCGGATACCGCTGTCCATGTAGATCTCACAGCGTCCCCCTACAGCCTCAACAATCCCTGGTAATACGTCAAGAGTGGAGGGGACACCGTCAAGCTGACGGCCTCCATGATTGGAAACAATCATGCCATCCATGCCGTGTTCGACCGCGAGATGCGCATCTTCAGTGGTCAGGATACCTTTGAGGACAATAGGCAGCGTGGTGAGGGAGCGAAGCCAGGCCAGCGAAGCCCAGGTTGGGAAGCGCGCTGAAGTTGTTCCCCATCGGTTCGTCGCCAAAATTCGCTTTGTAGACGGGAAGGTGAAATCCCTGGCGAGCAGCACGTTCTTTCCTTCCGTTGCGCGGCGCATCCACCGTAATCACGAGAGCCTGGTAGCCAGCGGCTGTGGCGCGCTGGACGAGCCGCTCTGTCCATGAGCGATCGGGAGCAGCGAGTTGGAACCAGAGCGGACCGGTTGCTGCCTGAGCAATCTCTTCGAGTGTGTGGCTCGCAAAGGTGCTGACCACCATGAGCGTCCCTGTGGGTCCAAGAGCGCGCGCGGTAGCGCATTCACCTTCCGGGTGGGCGAGGCCCTGGAAGCCCACGGGAGCAATGAGAATAGGCATGTGGACCGGAGTCCCCAAAACGCTCGTTTTCATATCGATGGTGCTGACATCAACAAGTAGACGCGGGCGCAACTGGACCCGCTCGAAAGCGCTCCGGTTGGCACGCAATGTGACCTCGTCATCGGCTCCACCCGCGAAATAGGCCCAGGTTCCGGCATCCAGACATGTCTGAGCTAGGGCTTCATAGTCGAAAATGTTGACTGGCTCCATGATATGTGATGGCGCAGATATCCAGTTTCAGCAGGGGAGGAAGCGCCACCCTCCTTTCCACACGTATTGTATCATAAGGTGCTGGACATGCATGCTTCTAGCGAAGAAAATCCGCATACTTTTGTACCCACCTCAGCGGAACAGACGAGATCCAACGATTTTGCTCTTCCTCATGCAACGAGGTACTGAGAATTGCTTCCACAGCGCAAAAGTCTTGCATCACCACCGTAGGAGTACTCTGCATAAAAAGGTTCATGAATGGCGTGTGGTAGTAGTCAAGACCGCTTTTTTGAAGGAACAACTGGAGATGAGCAGGTGGTTGGCTTGCTACTATTACTACCAGTGCAGAGCGATGCAAGCCGCTTTCAACACGCGTGATCGCTTGCCGCCAGATGGCAGAAGTCTCTCATAGAGGCATTTATACTGATGAGTTAGAAGGAACTATGGAGGATGAATGATGCTAGAAGCTGACAAACAGCACAGTGAAATTGGCCGCCTACTTGAACAGATTAGCGCCGAATATGAAGCGGTCCAACGGGGCCTGACAGGCTTCGCATCCGGGTCATCACGCCATGCGTTTATTGCAGCTCGCATGGGGAATATAGATCACCTTCACACACAGTTACATGATCTGGTTGGTGACGCCGCCATTGCCATGATTGTAGAGCAACTCAATGGATGAAAATACCTGGTGGATGCATGATTGACTCCTTCTCGTCAACGTTTCGGGCGCTCTGGTTCCTGCTGACGGTGTGGGGCCAGGTACCATAAGCGTTCACATAAGACGAAAAAGGTGTAGTGGCGACCCTTGCGGTCGCCATGTCCTAGCCGCCATTTCATCCGTCAAGTGAAGCTTGACGGAGCACTATGGGGCCAGGTACCTCTGGAATAAGCAGACGCCAGGACCTGGGACGGCCAGGCCGTACCACACCTGGAGAGGCCTGCGGCCT
>JALYVR010000315.1 GCA_030853145.1 Chloroflexota bacterium
GGCAAGGAGAGCCGAAGAGGAGGCGAAGCCATCGCCCTTACGCGGATCACCCTACGCCAGTGCCCTACACGAGCGAGGAGGGAGGATCGTGAGGGAGACCAGCCTTCGATTCAAATTCCGCCTCTATCTCTTTGCGGACCTGCAATTCGGCCTCGGAACGTGAAAGACCGCATTGCCGAGCGCATGCGATGACGCGATCCATGAATGTGCGACTAATCTCCTCGCGCTGCCACTTTGTATCGGGCATAGGACGGAGATGGACCAGCGAGCAGGGATAGAAGTCCTCTTCCTTCAGACCCAGGGCCAGGAGTTGAGCGTATTCCGCCACTGCCTGAGTGATAACTGGTTGAGAGAAGAAATCGGGCTGTGTGCTCGATACAATCAAAACGCCAGAGATGCGGCCCGCGCGCATAACCGGGCAGGCGCAGGCGCCGCGTTCAAATTCATCAACCACAAATTGCTGGCGCTCCTCACCGCCACGATCGTCCCAGATTTGCATCCGTTGAAACATAGCGGCAGTCCCGGCCAGCGTCGTGCTGCCAAGGTAGGCTTTACTCTCCTGACTAAAAGGCCAGGGCTCGGTGCCGCGCATCTCCGCTTCGTAGAGCGAATGAATGCCATCCGCGCGCGGCGCCAGCAACTCAGCATAGGTGATAGCCAGTCCCGTATGCTCGGAGTCGAGGTGCTCCAAAGCTGCTTCAAAGACGGCGAATATGACCTGCCAGCGGCGCGTATCGTCCTCTACAGTCATCGTCACCAGATCCAGCACGCGGCGATAGGTGTCTTTCTGGACCTCGCGTATAGCAGGCGTGAAGAGCGCGTCCATGGTGCCAGGAAAGGTCTGTTCGATCGCCTCGATGAGATCGCGCCGATGTTCTGGCAGCGCCTCTACCAGGTTCTTGAGATGGACAGTGCGGGGTTCGCTGCCATGGAGCCAGCGATAAACGGTATTTTCAGAGACCTCAAGCGCCGCGGCAACCCTGGCGATCTCGGAGCGGTCCTGTTTCAGAATATGGCGCAAGAGCATGCTAAAAGGCGAAAGAGGCGCCTCTTCAATGGCATCGTCATACTGTGGTAATTGATAGGGAGTGGCGACCTCGTGTACGCTACCAGCTACATGTAGCTCAGGGGCGAGCTTCGCTTTCCGCTGTCGCGAAGGCCGGCCGCGTGATCGCGACTGTTTGCTTACCTTCTGCCCCTCATCCATACGCATCCTCTTCCTTAGAACCATACCATTAGAACAGCTTCAACAATAAAAATGTGTTTGTCTTTTATCTTGCTTACGCCAAATAGATAGTCACCAAAATTATAACATATGTCCTACATGTTTATCAGGTGTTCGCGAAGGCTTTTTCCTGGTGTTTCATCGCTGTTTATGTGTACAATAGTATAGAGAGGCGGCACGTGTATGACTTTGTAGCTTGCTCTCATTGGATAGGGCGTGTAGATGCGCTACGGGTCTTCAATCATATACTGGAAAGGCAAGAGAAATGCGGCTGATTGTGGGTATATCCGGTTCGACAGGAGCGATCTATGGCGTGCGGCTGTTACAAATACTGCGCGAACGTCTGCCGGAGATTGAGGTTCACCTGGTGATGAGCGAAGGGGCCCGCGCAACTATCGCGTATGAGACGGAATACGCGCCTGACGAGGTAGCGACCTGGGCCCACACGGTACACAAGTCTGGCAATGTAGGAGCGTCCATTGCCAGTGGCACATATATCACCGCGGGCATGATCGTGGCGCCCTGTTCAATGAAAACATTGTCATCTATCGCGGCCTCTTATAATGACAATTTAATGACAAGGGCCGCCGATGTGTGCCTGAAAGAGAGGCGGCGGCTCGTGTTGCTGGTGCGCGAAACGCCGCTCCACCTGGGACACCTGCGGCTGATGACAGCGGTGACGGAGGCCGGGGGCATCATCCTGCCGCCTGTACCCGGCTTTTACCAGCGACCCAAAACCATTCTTGACCTGGTGGATCACTCGCTCGGCAAAGCGCTGGACCTTTTTGGCGTCGAGCACAACCTCTATCCGCGCTGGTCCGGTCTGACAACGCCCGATATATAAATATTCATTCATAAACACGCGCTTCACCCCCCCAGTTTGATGTCAAATTTTTTATCTAACATGTATCTCTTTGCTTACAAAGTATTACAAAAGTCCCACAAATGTACGCTAAGTATTGTTTTTTTTGAGAATTACATGTTATACTCCCACCATATTTAGAAAATACCTTTGTTTCAAGTACGGTATAAAGTTGAGGATAGTGTTATGGTTGCAAATAATCTCGTTCACGTCAACGAGTGCGGGCTTCCCCTTAATGCCATTGAGTGGCTGGAGACCCACCACCGGAGCAAGGCGCCGGAGCGTGAGCAGATGATTCGAGACCTGGGGCTGGCCCCCGGAAGTTTAGTCGTTGATGCTGGTTGTGGTCCCGGCCTCTGGATACCCCTGCTGGCGCGAGCCATAGGGCCATATGGACATATTATAGGTGTCGATATTTCGATCGAGGCCCTGGTGACGGCACAACGTCGCAACGCCGATAAATGGTATCACCGCCAGGTGGAATACAAACGCGCCATGCTAGAGCAGTTGCCGGTGACACGGGGAACGGTGAATACCATTTTCAGCGCAAATGTGAGCCAGTACCTGCCTGATCCCGTAGGTACGTTCGCTGCCATGGGACGCTACCTGGCCCCCGGTGGGCGCCTGATCATCAAGGATATCGACTTTGGCACGATGCGCTTCTACAACATCGATCCTGGACTGCAAGCGCGCGTCCTGCAAGCCCGCGAACTCTGGGAGCGCGAGCGGGTCGACCACGACTACGCTTTTGAAGATAGCTGGGTTGGCTCAAAGCTGGCGGGCTACCTCCGCGAGGCGGGCTTCGAGGATGTCCAGGAATATAGCTATTGCATCCAGCGCCGCCGTCCGATCTCGGCTGACTTCCGCGCCTACCTCCAGGGCATTGCCGAATGGTTCGTCTGCGAGGGGGCCCCGAAGTTGAGCAGCGATGATCTTACAAATTGGTTACAATGTTTCCTCGATGAAGAACAAAATGTTCTCGATCAAGAAACGTTCATGAGCGAGGAGACTGAGTTCGTGGTAACGGGCATGTGGCGGGACTATACGCCCCCAGTCCATTATTGCGACATGCACGCCCAGGCCATAGAGGAAAATGCCCTGGAAATGGTCTCTCTCTAATATGCAAGGGCGCCCGTCAGGGGCGCCCTTCGCCCCCCTCCCATCTCCGTCCTGACACGACTTACTTCATGATAATGATATACTTTGGGACGCTACTGGCTCTTTCACAGAGAAAACGGCCTGAGCAGGCCGTTTTCTAAGCTAGAGAAGATAAAGATGCTATAAGGGCTAGTGCATGGTATTATTGAGCCGGTCGGCAATCATCGCGATTGCGCAATCGCCAACGATAGATTGCAGTTGATTATGGAGTTGCCCCATGTGTTCCATACGAGCGGTAATGAACTCATGCTGCGATACCCCATAAGCCAACCCCGATATCCCTCGCTGGGCCGCTTCGTATTCTTCGTCGATCTGGCGTAATAAGCGTGCCACTTCGCTTCGTTGTTCATCTGCTCTGAGCATAGCTGCCTTTCCCTTCTTCATTTGTACAACTCGCGAGTCTTATAACTACAACTGATCGGTTTGACGGTAACAGTTAGGTTTGTGATGTGAATACAATGTGTTCTACTTGTTAACAACATACGTTGCTACACACAGTGATAGTATGCACGAAAACATATCTTCTTGTCCAGTGGTTAAAAGCTCTTTTTTTCAGATTGCACGTAATTTTCACATGTTTTTATCAATGTTAATACATCGCGATATCAAAAGTTGTACGTGCCAGGCTCATGTATGGCGACAAAGGCCAAAAAGCTTTGCGGAAAATTAGATAGAAATTCCTGCAATATATCTATTGATGTATTAGTACTTTTGGGAGGTTGTTTGCATTTTTTCTTGTATAAACTCGCCAGCTTCTTGTGTATAGACGAACCAGCCGGTCTTTTATCAATTTTTTTTACTATACAAGAATTCCAGAAAGCCCACAATTCCTTTGTGTATTGCGCAGGGGGCACCACACAGGTTATACTACCTACAGCGCCTGCTGGCTGGCTATGGTCGTTCATTGACTGACACACTGGCCACTGGTATGACGTGAAGAAGCCCCGCCGACTCCCTTCTGGCCCACCGAACCAGTCGCGGCGCGGGCAGCAAGCGAACGCTCTCTATTGTAATTAGCGTAACAGGGGTCAGCATATCCTGTTGCCAGAGCAAAAGGAGTTTTTTCATGGCTCGTGTGCGGTTTGAGCACATCTACAAGCATTTCGGGACAGTTGAGGTTGTCCGCGATATCAACCTTGAGGTGGAAGACCAGGAGTTCCTGGTGCTGGTTGGCCCTTCTGGCTGCGGCAAAAGCACCCTCTTGCGCATGGTCGCGGGGTTGGAAGAGGCAAATGAAGGAAATATTTTCATTGGGGACCGCCTCGTTAATGGCGTTGATCCCAAGGACCGCGACATCGCAATGGTCTTCCAGAACTATGCCCTCTATCCCCATATGAACGTCTTCGACAATATGGCGTTCAGCCTCAAGTTGCACCATGTCGCCAAGCCGGATATCAAGAAGCGGGTCGAAGACGCGGCAGAGGTCCTGGGCTTACAGTTGCTCCTTAAACGCAAACCCAAGGAACTCTCCGGCGGCCAGCGCCAGCGCGTCGCTCTTGGACGCTCCATTGTTCGCGAGGCCCAGGTTTCGCTGATGGACGAGCCACTATCAAACCTGGATGCGAAGCTGCGCGTCCAGATGCGCGCGGAGATCATCAAGCTTCACCGGCTCGTTCACTCAACGGTGATCTATGTCACCCACGACCAGGTAGAGGCCATGACCATGGGAGACCGCATCGTTGTGCTCAACGCGGGCATTATTCAGCAGATCGGAACGCCGCAAGACCTCTACGATCACCCCGCTAACCTCTTCGTCGCGGGCTTCATCGGCTCTCCGGCCATGAACTTCTTCCATGATGTCAGAGTAACCACCGAAGGCGGCGCCCCGCTGGTTGTGATTGACGGACTGGGGCAGATTGAGGTCCCGTCGCAACTCGCGGACAAGGCCATGCAGGTAACTGATAAGAACCTCATCCTGGGTATTCGCCCGGAACACCTGAGCGATATGGCGTTTGCAGAGCCTGGCCTCAACGGGAAATCCAGTATTCAGGCCCCGGTAGAGGTTGTCGAGCATCTGGGGAACGAGTTGCTGGTCTACCTGGCGAGCGGGAATGGTAAAGGAACTGGCACTGATACTGCCATGATCACTGCCGCTAGCAGTGCTACTGCCACTGTCACTACCACTGATGATGAGGATAAGCAGCCTATCATTGCTCGCCTGGATCCGCGCTCGCATCCTAAGCCAGAACAGGTCATCCAGTTACATGTCGATAACAACCAGATGCACCTGTTTGATACCGAAACAGGTCAGACGATCTTCTAATGGAAGAGTGAGGCGCAATCAGACGTAAGAGGTAGGGGCGCCGTTGACAAGCCCGCCTGTCAACGGCGCCCCTACCTCTTACATGTCACATGCACCGCGGAATGCTTTTCACGCCCCCTTGCGAAGGGTGACGTCCCTACACGAAATACATATGGCGACCTTCCTTTCACCATTAATTGCGTAAGGGCTTGCCGGTCATCAGCAGGGCCTGCATGCGCTCCTGGGTCTTCTCCATGCCGCAGAGGCTGAGGAAGGCCTCCCGCTCCAGGTCGAGCACCTGCTGCTCGGTGAGCGGGGTGATAGGCGAGGTGTCGCCGCCGGTGATGATGCGCGCCAGGTGCCGGCCGACGACGGCGTCGTGCTCGCTGATCTTGTCGGTAATCAACAGGTTCTCGATTTGCTGCTCCAGGACCAGGCGCGCGCCCGGACCCGGCAGGAGTAGCGACTGCGGCTGTGGTGGTTGCCACTTGCCGGCTTCACGCGCCTCGGCCAGGCGCAAGGCGTCGGCTTTGGCGTCACTCAGCAAGAGGTCGCGGTTGACGGTAACGGCGTCGGTCTTGCGCAAGAAGCGCAGTTCCTGGGCCTCCGCCGCGCTGGTGGAGACGGTGGCGAAGGAGACGATCTCGAAGACACGCCGCACCGGAGTAAACGGTCCACCCGTCTTGCCCGCCTTCTGAGACTCCACGCCGGCTCCGTGGCGCAGCAGCAACTCTTTACAGCCGCCACCGCCCGGCACCAGGCCCGCGCCAACCTCAACCAGGCCGATGTAC
>JALYVR010000316.1 GCA_030853145.1 Chloroflexota bacterium
ACTCGAGCCCATTCACCGTCGTATCCACCGGTTGATACGTCCACTTCTTGGTGATGGTCGGCGCGTTGGAGGCCGTGATCACCTCTTGCAGCAAATTGTGATAGCCAGCTCCCTGCCCTTTGGCCACTGTGAAATCATCATAGGTATAGTCATGCTGGCTCCAGGGCGCATTCGCATTGCCGCTGCCCGTGCCCTCATAGAGGATGGTCCTGCTGCGCTCCATCATGATGAGACAGGAGGAATAGATGAGATCGCCCACGGCTCCATTGCAGGAGTTGTTATCTGGCCCCGTATAGGTATTGATTGTGCGCTGCACCAGCGCGCTATCGATGGCCGCGTTGCCCTGATAGATGTCTTCCTGATACAGCGAGCCTGAATTATAGTTGCCGCCATCCGTCTCGTACGTCCCCCAGCCTTTGGTGCTGAAGGAGGAGTCCACCGTCAGATCACCGGCGGGGCTGGTGGTATAGACGACGTTAAAGCCGTGGTATTCCCCGTGGTAGAAGTCCATCCAATCCTGGTCCAGGCCATGAGAGTTGGCAGGAATCCAGTCATCGCCCACACAATCAGTAGTGCCGGCTGAATCGGCGGGACAGGTGCTCCCCGTCTTGGCAAGCCGGTAGCGGTAGGTGGTGGTGGTCGAGGTGGGCAGCGCGCTGCTATCCTGACCCACCGTGGTGAGCGAGGTGACCACCTGCACGCCCCAGGCGCGGTCATCCTTGTTGAAAAAGGCGCCGGTACAATCGTTGTAGATCGTGCAGTGCAAGGGATCGTAGCGATCATCGCCATCGCTGGTTCTGGGAGTGCCATGGGTATTGGACTCGGCTCGCTGGTAGGTAATCGTCCCACTCGCGCCTGTCGCCAGGTCCTGGTAGCTGCTCAGGTACTGCCAGAAGGTCTGCGAGCCGTAATCCGTAGTGGTGCCAGGGAACTTCTGGGTCGTGTCAATGTACAGATTATGTCCCTGAGTATAGCCAAGGGTGAGGGGCTTGAGCGCGTGCCCGGTGCCGTTCTGATACACCGTTGACTGGACGTTGGTCAACAGATGTTCCCCGGCACAATAGATCGGCTGCAGGTTGATGTTCTCGCAGCCACTATACGGCTGATCCTGGTAGGTGAAGCCATAGCCGTACGCAGGGTGCCCCGTCCCATCATCTTTGCCCACATAGCTGGTCACCGTCTCCAGCGAGAGCGTCGAGAGAACGGTGGGAGGAGTGATGCTGCCTCTGGCGATCGGATCGTCGCAGCGCAGGGTCGTCGAGGTGCCATCGGGAGGGGAACCTGTACAGTTGTCGTTGGTGCCATAGGCAGTGATCCAGGTGGTACCATTGATGGTGATTGTGCGCGGACCGCGATAGAGGAAGTCCACCGTGCCCACCACGGTACCCAAACTATTGACATCGCTGCTCACGCCATACTGGATCTGCCGGATGGCTGAATCGCGCACCGTGGAGGACGTGATGGTGCAGGACGTATCGGTCCCACAATCCTGGACATAGCTCACCAGCATGGTTTTATAGGTGCCGGTGCCATTGTGAGGGGCAATCATGCGGTCCAGGTTGTAGCCATACAGGACCGTGCCCTGGGTGGCATCGTGGCGATACACCAAAGAATCGGGCGTGCAGCCAAACTCGTAAAAGGTCCCCGAGAGGTCCCACACGTCAAAACAACTCTGCCCGCCGACGGCCGGATTGGGAATTTTCAGGATACGCAGGTGCGAGGTATGCTCGGTCTGAAACTGGTTGGTGGTCGTTTCCTCAATGAGCCGGTCACTGACGTTGTCCACGCCGCTCAAAAAGTACCACGTCTTGGCGTCCGCGCTGGTCGCCGGGTAGGGGTCAACGCTGATGGAGCCCAGGCCAAGCGACCAGCCATCGCCGACACTCCCCGCCGGGGAGGTGGGATCATGGCGTTCGTTGGGACCGCTGCTGGAATAGGACAGCGACAACTGGGGGCCAAAGCCGGCGGGACCGGGAGCCACCTGGATGGGATAGTCATAGCTCATCTGTCCGGCATTGCCCCCGACCGAGGCCATGTGAGGATGGGGCGGGCTGGCGTTCTGCGGGTCTCCCGCCAGATCAAAGACGCCTGCCGCCAGCACAGTGCTCTGCCCCGTCAGGGTATGGGTGGCGGCATTGTTGTGCAGCGGGATCGCGAAGGGCATCTGTGGCTGCTTGGCTTGCCGGGCGGCCTGAAGCAGGCCGGGCCAGACCAGGGAGAGCCGGTCCGCATCGAGATCGAACATGGCCAGTTCATGGACCTGATAGTGGTAGAGAAAGCTCACAGGCGTGCGCACCTGGATACCGGAGACCGCATGCCCCTGGCTATCGAGGATCTGCACCTGGTAGAGGCCCAGCATCGCCTCACCGGCGAACGCGTGCCCATGCACCTGGCTGATCTGCACAGTGAGCGTGCCGCTCGGAGGACTGCCTCCGGAGATGGTGGCATGTGAGAGGTCCAGCGAGCCTGGCTGGAGACGCACTTCGAGCCGCTGATCGCTGCCCACCACGTCAAGCGGTGTGCTCCCGGCTGTGTTCGCCAGGAACCCCGCGTTAAGCGGGATGCGAATGGGTGTCATCGTGGCCGGCTCGGTGCTGGGAGGCAGGGATGCCAGGCTGCTCGCCGCGTGACTGTTCTTCGAGACAGGCACAGCCGGACTGCTCTGAGGCCAGCGTAAAGGACCGCGATACGTGCCGCGGTCCTGGCGGCCATCTTTGAGAAACTGCTGGAAGGTCATGCTCGCTTGCGGCGTGGGCGGTTTCGCAGCCGCGTACGCCGGTGGAATGAGCGAGGCCCACCCACTGAGCACATCCGAAAGCAGGAGCAGCGCAATAAGAAGAAAGAAACAGAGGTGCAGAGAGAGAAAGCGCAATGGCATTCTAGGGGGGGACGAATGTGGAAATCGATGAAAAATAGAACCTTCTGCAAGAGGAACGCGCGACATGATAGGACCTCCGTTTCCTATAGAAGAACGGCAAAAAAAGGCACAGGGGCATCAAGGTAGGGATGCGTGTCAAGCGGGTCTGGTAATGTCTTTCCCCCATACATTACACAAGCAATGGGAGAAGTAGAAAGAATGAAAGCGAGAGTTGTCAAGGCCTGACGGGACCAAATTGCCCAGCGTGCAACAATTTCTTCTTCTGATGGATAGGAGCTTTGTACAAACGATAGGGGAGATGCAGGAAATGATGAAGCGAAAGAGACAAGGGAGAGATCCACAGATGGAGCAGGCGAACAGGCAGCAGAAGGGGTAGATGGATACGATACAGCGTGTACTTATATGGCAGTGGGAACAGGGCACCCGCGAGGGAGTGTCCCTACTCTGACCCTGCGATCGGCGCTCTCAGGCCACTTACCCGATCGGCAATGAACGGCGTACGAGTGCTTTTCCCTCTCGTCATGCCACCTCCGCCTGGTCAGACATGTAGGGGCACTCCCTCGCGGGTGCCCTGTTCCAAGGCTCTTTTCTGCACCTGGAGCGGTTCGCTGATGCTATCGTCTCAACGTTTGGTCATTATCGGCAGGCATGGAGGCACCCCCTACGCCGATGTAGAGAGAGCTATCTGGACACGCCGATAGACGAATAACAGGCACGCTCCAGGGAGGTGGGCGCGCTGGCATGCAGATAGCCGCCTGCCACAATGTTCTCAGCGGCATGATTCAGGCTCATCATGATGCGAAACTGGCCATCGGCCTCGTGGTGATACTTACGAAACTGCTCCAGGCCCAGACCCGTCAATACCAGGATGGTGCGCACGCCGGCGGCCAGCCCGGCACGGACATCCGTCATACTATCGCCGATAAATACCGCGTCTTCCAGGTTGAGACCCAAATCTCCCCGCGCGCGCAGCAACATGCCGGGTCGCGGCTTGCGACAGCCGCAGCCCACATTTTTGGCGTGGGGACAGTAGTAGACCTTCTCGATCAGCCCACCGGCGCGCGCGACCTCCTCAAGCATGCGATAATGAATCTCTTCAACCGCCTCGCGCGCGATAGTGCCGCCCGCTATTCCCGCCTGGTTCGTACACACGATAAGGCGGTGCCCGGCCCCCGTCAGCATAGCGATAGCCTCCTTCGCGCCCGGCAAGAAGCGAAACTCGGCCCAACTTTTTACATAATCGGCCCGGTTTTCATTGATCACACCATCGCGGTCCAAAAAAATCGTTGACACCTGGCACCCCTATTCAATCAATACTCGCCCCTACATGGATCAAGGCCACACATCGTAACAAGCATGTGGGATAACTATATATATACCACCTCTATCGTTATGCTTCTATTGAGAGAAGGCTACCGCCAGCGTTAAGATTTCCCGCACCGGGCGCAGATATCTTAACCCTGTCTATGTAATACTGTCTGACATGTATGACTATGCTAGCGCTAGAGTTGCATCCATAAACTACGATAGCATATGCTGTCTAAAACAGGTCCTGTAGATAAGAACAACCCATTACTTTTGGCACTCGCCGCGTGGAAACGCCCCTGCCCGCGTAGGGACCCAGCTTGCCGCATCCGTGTCGGCCTCGCGTGCTCGGCCAGGCAGGAGGCCCCACAGGCCTCCCAAGGGATGCCTCACACGGACGCGGCAAGCCGGGTCCCTACGCGAGAAGAGTGATCGCCCGTCACCCTGACGAATGGCACTTGACTAAGCACTACATATTCAGGAGGGAGAAAGCGTATGCCGGAGAACTCTATCCTTGTGGTTGGCAGCCTCAATATGGACCAGGTTGTGCGCGTTCCACGCGTCCCCGTGCTGGGGGAGACACTTCTGGGGGCCGGATCGCTGGAGCTGGTGCCTGGCGGCAAAGGGGCCAACCAGGCGGTGGCGATGGCGCGCCTGGGGGCCGCGGTCACGATGGCGGGGCGCGTGGGGCGCGATGCATTCGGCCAGCAACTCCAGGGCTCATTGCGAGCCGATAGCGTGGACACAGCTTTGATCGTCGTCGATCAGGAAGAGACGAGCGGGACGGCATTCATCTTTCTGACGCCTGGCGGCGACAACGCCATTGTGGTGGCGGCCGGCGCCAATATGCGTGTGGGACACGATGCAGACCAGGTGGCGCGCATTATCCGCGCGCTTCCCAGCTTCCAGGCGCTAGTGTTGCAGATGGAGATCCCACTCGAAACGGTGAAAACGCTGACGGCGGCGGCGCACGCTGCCGCTGTCCCTGTAATTCTGAATGCCGCCCCAGCCGGACCGCTGCCGGGGGAGACGCTGAAACAACTGGCTGTCCTGATCGTCAACGAGACTGAGGCCGTGACTGTCGCGACATCCCTCCCGAACAGCGGGGCAGCCGCGCAGCCTATCCAGCGCATAGACTCGGTTGAGGATGCGCGCCTGGTGGCGGCAGCGCTGCACGAGTACGGCATAGCCACAGTCGTCATCACTCTGGGAGCACAGGGGGCGGTGCTGGTCACCAGCGACGAGGCCGGCAAGGCGCGCAGCCTCCACCAGCCCGCGCCCGCAGTTTCAGTCGTGGACACTACCGCCGCCGGCGACTGCTTCGTTGGTGCGCTGACCGTGGCCCTGAGCGCCGGCGATGCTCCCGAAAGCGCCCTGCGCTTTGCCGTCTATGCCAGCGCGCTCAAAGTCACTCGCTTCGGCGCGCAGTCAGGCCTCCCAGCACGCGCGGAGGTCGCTGAGTTTCTGCGACAACGCGGGATGCAGGGCTAGACTTTGACAATTCGCGCCCTATAGACTATATTTAAAGAAACATAATTCCTACTACGCAACTTGGATTAAGAAGCGAGCATTAGTATAGAGTAAGGAGCCAGAACGATGCCAGAAATCAACGAGGCAGAGGTCATGGATGCACTGCATGAATGTTACGACCCGGAGATTCCCGTCAACATTGTCGATCTTGGCCTGGTCTACGGCGTGGCGATCAACAACGATACAGGGCTGGTTGATGTGACGATGACGCTCACCTCCATGGGCTGTCCTATGGCAGGCGAGGTCGTCTCTGAGGTCGAGATGCGCGTCGGGCAGGTCGAAAACGTGAAGGTCTGCAAAGTCGAAATGACCTTTACTCCACCCTGGTCCACTGAACGCATGACAGAGGATGCCCGCTGGGAACTGGGCATGATCTAACGTGTGACACGCAACTACGCATAATATACGCGGTTTATGTAGGGGCGCGGTTGACAAGCCCCTACATAAACCACATCTTTCGTTCGATTGCGCCTGATGCTGCATCAAATTTCCCATGAGACCGCAAAACACTATCTTCGCGAAAGTCATCACCCCTACAC
>JALYVR010000317.1 GCA_030853145.1 Chloroflexota bacterium
TGGCTTGCCTCGCCAGCCACACGCGAACAGCCTGCGGCCTGACCGGCGAGGCAAGCCACGCCCTACGGATTCGCCCGATGTCCGCGCGTTCAGGGCCATATTTCGTGTAGGGGCGTCGCTCGCCTGCGCCCGGTCCTTACGTGAGAAGAGAGCAACATGGAAAGAGCAGCACCCACCCCCGAAACCCACGACATTCACCTGCGGGACGTGACGATGAGCGACCTGCCGATCTTCTTCGAGCAGCAACTGGACCCGGAGGCAAACCAGATGGCGGCTTTCACGTCCAGGGATCCAACGGACAGGGATGCCTTCATGGCCCACTGGGACAAGATCCTGCGCGACGAGACCACCACCAACCAGACCATCCTCTTCGCTGGCCAGGTGGCTGGCAGCGTCGCGAGCTATACAGATGCAGAGTTCGGGCAAACGGAGGTCACCTACTGGATTGGCAAGCCCTACTGGGGCCAGGGCGTGGCCACCAGGGCGCTCTCCGCCTTTCTCCTGTACCTCAAGGTGCGCCCGCTCTTTGCCCGTGTCGCCAACGACAATATCGGCTCCCTGCGCGTCCTGGAAAAATGTGGCTTCACGCGCATCGGCGAGAACAGGGACTTTGCTAACGCTCGCGGCCAGGAGATCGAAGAATTCATTCTACGCTTAGACTGATTCTAAGATGTGTTTGCACGCTCAAAAAATGCTCAGGGAAGCGTAGATGGAGTCATCTCCTGATCTACGCCCTCGGCCGCCAGCGAGATTTCGTAGACCGCCGTTTTATCGCCAGGATAGCGTAGAGCGAAGATGAGGCCCCAGAAACGCCCTAGAATGCCGACGCGCAACAGACCTCGCGCCCGCTTGTGTTCTTCGCCAGAGAGGCGACACGCAGTACCTTCAATTGCAGGGCCAAGGACTTCCCCTTTGAAGGTGCCGGGGGCGATGGTGACCCGCGGATTGTTGGCCAGGCGCTTGACTTTCCAGCTAGAAGCCGGGGTCATGAAGTAGAGTTTGCCCTGTGAGGCCACAGTGCCCACGGGAGAGTCGACTCCTATACCATTGCGGCGAAAGCTGGTTAAAATTGTCGTATGCCCTTTGCCGGGAGTACAGAGAAGTTGGCGTGTGGTTTGGGTGGTATTTTCACTCATAAGAGATTACTCACATACATACTATAGTTGGAGAAGAACACCTTGTCAAGAGGTTTATTGAATGGCCAGCTTTTCGAATGCCTGAGTGATAAACCCGCTATGCCCGGCGCGCATGCTTTTTTCGACAATGTCATCGGCGGCCCATTCGGCGAGTTTAAAAGCTGGTCGCAAAGCGGCGCAGAGGTCCCAATATGGCAGGTTGGCGAAATCGATGGTGGACAATGACGCATAATGATCAGTGAAACTCTGCATAGCGTCGCTGCCGAATGCCCACAGGATCTCAAGCCTGCTATTGGCCAGATCGGAGAGCGGGTCTCCTAACCTGGCGTCCTCCCAGTCGATGACACCGACAAGATGTCCATCCCGCCATAATATATTGCCTGCCCAGTAATCTCCATGCAGCAACACAGAGGGATTCCGCTGCGTCAATGGCCAGGCTGCTTCCAGAACATCCCGAATATGGCCTTCGTCCAACGATTCATCAAGTTTTGCTGGTCGCGCTCTCAACTTTTCAGTCTGTATTTTTTCTTGTGCAGGCAGAAAAGACAGATCCAACTTCGAGCAATCGACCGCGTGAATCCTGGTCAGGTGCGTGGCGAACTGCGGGATCAGATCGGGTATATGCGAAAGTGCAAACTCCGTCTTTCCCTCGATGTATTCAATGACGACGTATGGCGTGGAGAAAATCTCGCCGGATTGATCGAGGTAATAAGGCCTCGGGGCAGCCAGGCCAGCGGATTGCAATATGCGCAGGAGCTTGAATTCGTCGGCCGCTATCTGTGGGTTGTGCCTGAGGTCCACCTCGCCATGCCGGCGTATGATCATTTTTTGTGTTTGCCCACCAGGTTGCGCAATCTCAAGCGCCGTTACCTGTGCTGAGACGCCGCCTTGTAAGCCCCACGCGCGCAGTAATTTGCTTTGAGGATAAAACTTTTGCACCACCTGGGCAAACTTTGTGTCTTCTTTTGATGCTGTCATGTAGGTGTATCCATGTAGATGGCTCTTTCACACTTCCCGTGCTCAGCAATTCTGTTCCTCTAGAGTCTGAGCTATCCTCTCAGTCCTCGGAATACCGTCGATTTTACCGCATCCTTGCCTTTTTCACAACACCGCCCCCCATTTCGTAATGTACGTTGAAATTGGTATATTATAGAGGAATTAAAGGAGGCCATTCGCTCATTAGAGCGTTTGGGTTTTGTGCAGATTAGTAAGAATATTCCTTTTCACTTTCAGCGGTTTAGGCTTCTGGGCCTGTTTGGCAGGTTTTCTCATTATTAGGCAGGCTGATGCCAGCTTAAGAGGTAGCTCTCGGATAACACAATAGGAAGAGTGCGACATGAGGTCGCTAGAGTATCGATGAGAACAGCGGATAAGCTGAGGTAAAAAGGAGTTTCTCTATGTCACTCAAGCCAATGCTACTCGACCTACTTGACTTTACTCAGATCACCCAGCACACGCTGATAGCGGAGTTGGATGACGCTGAGCGCACAACAAGTGGCACGCCGATTCATTGGTCAGCACGAGATCATGTAGCCCATCTTACGTTTTGGAAGCGTCATCTCGTGTGCCAGCTTCATGCTTTGCTTATTGCCAGGCGTTTTGAAAACATGAGCGATGCCCATGAGCGATTGCAAGAGCTTGTAGGGCCAGACAAAGCGATGGAGCTAGTCACAGAAACAATCTGGCAGCCCACTGAACGAAAGGATGGGCCTATTCGATAAAAGAGTTGCATATTTCCTCTGTATATGTTAATATCTTAATATTAGTTGACTAATATTAAGGAATTTATATTGTAATGGAGAACTCACCTGCCTATCTCTTAGGCAAACTCTCGTTCGCAATAGACCGGGCAGCCGATCAATTGCTGCGGACACATCTGGGCATATCTTACAACCGTGCCCTCTTCCTGATCGTCCTGCAACAGTGTGGCACGGTCACCCAACATGAGTTGGCAGGCGCTCTGGGCTATAGTGATCCGGCCGTCAGCGTGATGCTTGCGGAGCTTGCCAAGGACGACTATATCCAGATAACAAAGAGCCCGGTGCATGCCCGCAAACGTCTTGTGACCATCACTCCGAAAGGCAGCGAAGTGGTAGCACAAGGAAGGCAACTGCTGGACTCGCACTTTGACCAGCTTATGGCCATCGCCGGTGTTGATGGCCAACACTACAGTGAAATCAACGAACGGTTGTACCAGGCTCTGATTACCAAAATGAAGAAGGAGCAATGATGACCACGAGTCACATAAGCACAGCCACAGACACCACTCATAGCGTGTTATCCCAGGATGGGGCACAGATTAGCTATCTCACCATGGGAAGCGGGCCGGCGGTCCTTGTCATTCCCGGCGCCCTCTCCATGGCCGCCGACTATGCTGCCTTCGCGAACGCTCTGGCCGAGCATTTTACCGTCCACATCATCGAACGTCGCGGGCGAGGTCTGAGCAGCCCACAGGGTGATGATTACAGCATTCTCACAGAGCGCGAGGATGTGCTCGCCTTGCAGCAAAAGACCGGCGCGTCCTTTCTCGTTGGCCACAGCTTCGGTGGACTCGTGGCCCTGGAAGTTGCCCGTAACAACCCATCGCTCACCAAAATAGCCGTCTACGAACCTGGCGTGTCTATCGATGGGTCCATCGCAATGGGCTGGATGCCTGGCTACGAGAAAAAGCTCGCCGAGAAGAAGTACTTGGATGCCTTTGTCGAGTTCTCACTCGGCACTGGTCCTGATCGCGCACGCAACACACCTCCCTGGCTCATGAAGCTGCTGTTGCCGCTCATCATCAATTCCCGCCAGCGGAAGTCGATGCTCGGTCTCCTCCCCGAATCCTTGCGTGAGCATCGGGAAGTAGCCCGCCTTGACAGTAGTTATGAAAACTACCGAGAAATATCTGCCGGTGTCCTCCTCATGTATGGAGGGAAGAGCAATGCCGTATGGGTAGATAGGTCCATGGAGCGGCTGGCAGCGGTACTCCCGCGATCTGAAACGCAGAAGTTTCCAAAGCTCGACCACTTTGGGATCGACAAAAAGGCTCCACGAGAGGTTGCTAAGCGCGTCAGCGCATACCTTCTGAAGGAGCAGGCCACACACTGATTCAGCATGTAGGCTCCCTCGACGGTCGTTCAAGCCTCGCCCGCGTCGGCTAGCGGTCCTGGCGCTCATCCATGACCTGGATCAGGTCTTCCTGCGCGGTTCCCTTGTCCGCTTGCATGTCGCGTACCTCCCAGCGCGAAGCGCCGTGCTCGTGCCAGAAGCGCAGGGTGATGGCGCAGGGGCCGACGCGCATATGCTGTAGCTCGATATCGGGTAGCCACTCGGGGAGCGTGGGATTGACGTAGAGACGCTTGCCAGGAGCATCCGCACGCAGGCCGAGCATAGTGCGGATCATGTGGAAGATGCTGCCGGTGGCCCAGGCCTGCGGGATATTGGCCCCGCCGGGATAGAGTACGGGGAAATCTGTGTTCCCTTTCCGCTTTAAGCCTGCGAACACTTCCGGTGGCCGGTAGGCATCGAAACACTCGATGGCATCGAACATGGCGCGAATCACCTGGTTGGCCTCCTTGACCAGACCATAGCGTTTGAAGCCCGCCGCGATAAGGCCGTTGTCCTGTGGCCAGATGGCGCCGTTCTGGTAATCGAGGGGATCATAGGCCGGGTTCTTACTGGAAAGCGTGCGGATACCCCAGCCGCTCCACATATCCTCTTGTAGCAGGCGTTGAGCGGTGCGCCTGGCCTTCTCCGCGTCCGCTATGCCGCTCCACAGAACCTGGCCAGCGTTCGAGGCAATAGAGGTGATCTGCTTTTTGTCGGGATCAAGCCCGTAGGCGAAGCAGCCTTCATCCTGCATCCAAAAAGCGTCGTTAAACTTCTTTTTTAGGGTCTCAGCCTGCTCCCGCAAGGCTTTGGCGCGTGCCTCATCGCCCAGGACCTGGAAGGCTTCAGCCATGCGTGTCTTAGCGTCATAGACATACCCTTGCAGTTCACAGAGGCCCTTGGGCTGCTTGACCTGGCTGCCATCGGCGTATACGACGGCGTTCCCCGCGTCTTTCCAGCCGATGTTATCATACCCCAGCGAGGAGAAGGTTTTGTACTCCTGGAAACCGTCGCCATCCAGGTCCCCATAGTGATCGATCCAGCTCAGGCAGTTTTCCGCTGTCTGCTGGTACTCTTTGAGCAAGTTGAGATCGCCGGTCCAGCGGTAGGTTTCGGAGAGCACGATCAGGTATAGAATGGTGGCATCGGCGGTGCCGTAATAGGGATAAAAAGGGATCTTTTGGAAGTGGGCCAGTTCGCCGAAGCGCATCTCGTGCAGGATCTTGCCCGGCTGCGCATCCAGCCAATCGACGCGCTCTGTGGCCTGGTACTCGGCCAGCCGTTTGAGCGCTCCACGGGCAAAACCGGCGGAGACCGCCATGTTCTGATAGGAAACCGTCAGGCTGTCGCGCCCGAAGAGCGTCACAAACCAGGGCACACCTGCCGCCGGGACCCAGGCTTCGTCCGACACATCCATATCATAAATGCGTAGCGCGCCCATGTCCATCACGGCCTGCTGATACATGCGATCCAGGCTGTGATCGGACGTGGCGACCTTCGTGCAGCGATCTTGCCAGCGAGCCTGGCGCTTATCGAAGTCACTGCGTGGCTCAGCTTTGGGTGAAGGCGTAGCGCCCGCTTCGGCCGTCCCCTGCTGCCCGAAACTGCACGATCCTGGTTGCGGCTGCTTGACATGCTGCCCATGTTCCAGTATCAGGTCGGCACACATCTGCCACGACTGGTTGTGCTCAATCTCAATTTGAAAGAAGATGCGCCCATTGGCGTAGCTGACGGCGGTATCGCTGGCAATGTTTGTGACTTTATAGACGGCGGCGCGGTGAAAGTCTTTATTATCGTAGGAGGTGCGCAACTGCCGGTTATCTTTGTCCCACACGCTTTCGGTCTGCCCGCGCTGCACGATAGCGTGTGATTTGACCTCGAAGATATCGGCGAAGTCGGAGCGGATCGACAATTCCAGCAAGAACTGGGCCTTCTGGCCGCTGTAGTTGATGACTTCGAACTCTTCGTGAATGCCCTCGCTGACCGTACGGTTGACGGTCAGGCTCAACGTGTGGGCC
>JALYVR010000318.1:0-5550 GCA_030853145.1 Chloroflexota bacterium
AGCATACAAAATGAGTCGCTGGTGACGATGCCCTTTACCGGCGCCTTTGACTCCGGTCACTACGCAAACAGGGCAGTTCCACAAGCGCTGGATATTTCCTATAATGATTGGTGGCAGCCAGGGCTCTATATAACCTATCACCTGCGTAGTGTCGGAGTGCAATATTCCTACAAAGGGATACAGTGTAAAGCCGGTCAGCAAATCTACATACTGAACTTTACGGTGGATAATCCCAACGGTACTGTGGCAACGCCTGGCGCAGGCTTTAACTATGTTCGCCTGGTGCTTAATGGCAACTTGCGCCCACCATTTGACAGCACTCTGCCTGCCAGCTTTAAGGCCGGAGCCAGAGGCGTAGGAGGGCGTGTGGCCTTTGTGGCGCCCGCTGGCCTGAAGAACCTCGATATTGGCTTTCTCTACCAGTATGGAAGCCAGGCACAAGATTACACAGTAGGATTGTAGGCGCTCCAATAAGGCAACCCCGGCGTATCCGTAGGGGCGATGGCTTGCCTCGCCCCTACGGATACGCGGAACAACCAGGACGGCGAGGCATTGTCGGCGGGCAAGAGGGACCGAAGCCACGCGCTACGGTTTGCGGATGAATGCCAACAACTCGTCGCGCTTCTGCTCCATTTCCTCCCGCTTACCAGCCTCGACATTCAGGCGTAGCAGCGGTTCGGTGTTGGATGGGCGGACGTTGAACCACCAATCTTCGAAGTTTACCGTGAGGCCGTCCAGGTGATCGACAGACTGCGCCTGCTTGCCGTAGTGCTCTTCGAGCGCCTTGAGCTTGCCCTGCACATCACTGACTGTGCTGTTGATCTCGCCGCTGCGCACGCCTTTATCAAGCGGCTTGAGCAGTTCGGAGAGCGGCTTGTTCTCGATAGAGACGAGTTCCAGCAAGAGCAGGAAGGCAATCAGGCCAGAGTCGGCGAACCAGTTGTCGCGGAAGTAGAAGTGACCAGAATGCTCACCGCCGAAGATAGCGTCGAGATCGCGCATCTGAGCCTTGATGTAGGAATGCCCCACGCGGGTGCGCACAGGCTTGCCGCCCAGCGAGCTGATCAACTCTGGCACACTCTTGGAGACAATCAAGTTGTAGAGAATGGTTGAGTCTGGATGCTTGCGCAGGATGCTCTCCGACACAATCGCGGTGACCATCGAGCCATCGACTATGTCGCCGTGTTCGTCTACCGGGAACATGCGGTCGGCGTCGCCATCGAAGGCGGCCCCCAGGTCGGCGCTCACCGCACGCACCTGTTTCTGCAAGTCCGCCATGTTCTGCGGCTCGATGGGGCTGGCCGGGTGGTTCGGGAAATTCCCATCAAGCTCAAAGTACAACGGCATCAGCTCGCAAGGCAGGTGCTTGAACACGCGCGGCATAATCATACCCGCCATGCCGTTGCCGGCATCAATGACGACTTTGAGCGGCCTGATCTTGCTCACATCGATAAATGACAGCGCGTGATTGACATAATCGTCGATGATATCGCGCTGCGTCACCGTGCCTTTGTGAGCAGGCTTCTGGAAATCGCCGCTGACCGCCAGGTCGCGAATCTCTGCCAGCCCACTAACCAGGCTGACCGGGAAGGCGTTGGCGCGGCAAAATTTCATGCCGTTGTATTTGCCGGGATTGTGCGAGGCAGTAATCATCGCGCCGGCCGGGTAGTTGAACTTGCCCACGGCGAAGTAGAGTCCATCAGTGGTAATCATGCCAAGGTCCACCACATTGACGCCCTGGTCGGTGATGCCGCGCAGGAAGGCGGCGGCCAATTGGGGCGATGAGAGACGCATATCGCGCCCCACGGCGATTTCGGGCACCTCGAAATACTGGGCCACCGCACGTCCGATGCGGTAGGCCACTTCGTCGCTCATCTTCTGCCCATAGATACCGCGTATGTCGTACGCGCTAAATATATCTGGATCAACAATTGTGTGTGCTGTACTCATTGTTCGGGGTTTGCCTCCTCTTCCATATCTCAAGTAAGACCCACGGCGCACCAGAGCTGCGTGGATCGTAGATCTGGCCTACCTCGGTAAAGCCGGATTTAGCGAAAGCCCGACGGGCCGGCGTGTTGGCCTGCGCGGTCTCGGCATAGACCCGGAGCAGGCCAAGCGAGTTGAAAAGATACTGCACCAGGGTGCGAATAGCCTCCGAGCCATAGCCCTGGCCCCAGCGCGTTTTCTCTCCCAGGCCAAGTCCAACCTCGGCCTGGCCCAGGCGATGGTCCAGGTTAAAGTAGGTAATTGTGCCGATAGGCGTATGCTGCTCATCTTCAATGATAAACCAGAACTGGCGGCCGTTGCCCTGAACGTAGTTACGCTCGAAGATGGGTAGGAACTCCGCCAGGCTCTGCGAGTACGGGCGCTGCGGATCATAGCGCCATACCTCATCGTCGCGCTCCCAGTTGAAGACGCTACTCACGTCGCTCATCATGGGACGGCGCAGGTAGACCCGCTCTCCATGAAGCACTGGATATGTGTGGTTGTATTGTATCTCGGTCATAGCAGTCCTACCAGGTGTGCAAAACTCATTCCTGCGGCCAGGGATGCAACGCCAAAAGCCTCCGCCAGCGTCTGCCCAAGGTCGGCGAAGGTCGGGCGGTCGCCAACATTCACGCTGGCGCGTACCGGCTCGCCATAGGCCAGCATTGGCACCATCTCACGGGTATGGTCGGTCCCCTTATAGGTTGGATCAACGCCGTGGTCGCCCGTGAAAAAGAGGGCATCGCCGGGCCGCAACACCTGCTGCACCTTGCCAAACCAGGCGTCCACATCGCGCAAAGCCTGAGCATAGCCCTCGCTATCACGCCTGTGACCCCACAACATATCGAATTCGACGAGATTCATAAAGAGCAGCCCTGAAAAATCCCGTTCGATCCAGCGCAGCGCGTCCTGCATACCGGCGCTGTTGGTCTCGGTATGATCGCACGCCGTCAGCCCGCGCCCGGCGAAGAGGTCTTCGATCTTGCCAAGCCCGATGACATCTTTGCCGGCAGCCTTCAGCACATCCAGCAGCGTGGTACCCATGGGAGCCAACGAGTAGTCCCGGCGATGCTCGGTGCGCTTGAAGGCACCAGGCGCGCCTACGAAGGGGCGCGCGATCACGCGTCCGACGGCATGCTCTCCTGTAAGCATACTACGGGCAACCTGGCAGATATGATACAGCTCTTCCAGCGGGATCACCTCCTGGTGCGCCGCCACCTGGAAGACGCTATCGGCTGAGGTGTAGACGATGGGGTAGCCGGTGTGCATATGCTGTGCGCCGAGTTCGGTGATGATTTCGGTGCCGGAGGCGGGCTTGTTGCCGATGACCTTGCGCGCGATGGCTTGCTCGTAGGCGGCGATGACATCGGGTGGGAAGCCATGTGGATACGTCGGCAGGGGCTTCTTGAGCACCACGCCGGTCATCTCCCAATGCCCAGTGGTACTATCTTTGCCGGCGGCCGCCTCTATCAAACGACCATAGGCCCCGCTGGCATCAGCACACGGCGGTGTCCCCTGGATGGGCGTGATATTGCCAAGGCCGGCGCGCCCCAGGTTGGGCAATTCCAGGCCGCCGATGGCGCGCGCGCAGTGTTCAAGGGAACTGGCGCCCTCGTCACCATAGGCGCCGGCATCGGGATTCGCGCCCACGCCTACCCCGTCTAAAACGATCAGTATTGCTCGTCTGAGTGGCATCGTTGTCCTACCTTACCCTTATCTTTTCGATGCACGCGTGATGCGGCAACGGCTCACCAATCAACGGCAGCGCATACTCAAAAAACGGCGCCGTCATCATCGTGCCGCTGGCATCCAGGTATTCGGCGGGCAGCAGGCGCTGCACGTTTGCCACCCTGGCAAGCTCCACCAGATCCGTTGTGCAGTGATAGTTAGCACCCTCCTGGCGCACCAGGGTCACCATCCTGTCGTTATCGCCGGCAAGCGCGGCCTGCGTGCCCGCTTTCCCGACGAGATAGGCCTCGTCGCGGTCGGCATGCGAAATACTATTGGAGGCCATGCGTTGCAGATCTCCCGGTTTATCGAAGCGTGCGCGCAGCTTTAGATGTTGCATTACTAATTCTACCAGATATTGCGCAGTCCCGCTCAAAAGGGGATGCTGGAACGCATCCAGCCCTACCTGCCCGACACTGCCAAGTGCCTGCCCCTGCTCATCGCGGATAGTTTCTGCCGCCACGACAACGACGTAGCCGACGCGGCGCTGCACCATATCAACCTGCGCCAAAAAACGATCCGCGTTGAAGGGACGCTCAGGCAGCAGGATGATATGCGGGGGATCGTCCTCCTCGCGCTTGCCCAGGGCCGAGGAGGACGCCAGCCAGCCCGCGTCGCGCCCCATGGTCTCGATGACCTTGACGGGATAGTGCCCCGGAATGGAGACCGTGTTCATGCTGGAATCCATGGTGGCCAGCGCGATAAAGCGCGCGGCGCTGCCGTAGCCGGGGCAGTGGTCGGTGAAGGGCAGGTCGTTGTCGATGGTCTTGGGGACGCTGATGGCCTGTAGATCGTAGTCCGCCTGCTGAGCAGCCTGGGCGATGCGGTGCGTGGTATCGGCCGAATCGTTGCCGCCGATGTAGAGCAGGTAGCGGATATCATACGCGCGCAGGAGGGCCAGCACGCGCTCCAGGTCGTTGTCTTGCAGCTTGTAGCGGCAGGAGCCGAGCGCGGCCGAAGGGGTATGCAGCAGGCGCTTCCACAGGTCGCCAGGCTGCCGGCGCAGGTCAACCAGGTCTTCCTTAAGGAAGCCTTCGATGCCATTCAGCATGCCATAGATGTTCTCGATGCGCGCGTCCGCTCGCGCCGCCTCGAATGCCCCGACCAGGCTGGCATTGATGACGGCGGTCGCGCCGCCGGATTGCCCGATAATCAGATTGCCACGAGTTGTCGCTGTCAATGCTTGTATCTCCCGGTGCTATAGTGATTTTTCTAGTTTCAGAGCCATTATAGCAACACAATGACAGGAGCGTCGAGCAACACAACAATAGTACCGCAGTTGTTCGCGAGATCGAACCCTGACACCTGCGTACGCTCAAAACGGGAGTTGCCAGATATGCTAGTCTATTCACAGGACGCTTCCCCTGATCACTGGGAATAGAACAGCGAAGGAAACGGATTTTAGATGAGAGAGAAGATCATCCTCGATTGCGACCCCGGCCACGATGATGCTATTGCGCTGCTTGTGGCCGCCCATCACCCGGCCCTGGACCTGCTAGCCATCACCACTGTTTCGGGCAACCAGACGGTTGAGAAGACGACATACAACACGCTCAAGATCTGCTCGCTGGCAGGCATCCGCGATGTGCCGATTGCCAGGGGCGCCGACCGCCCGCTGGTGCGACCGGCGCAGCACGCGGCCAGCATTCACGGCGAGTCGGGGCTGGATGGGCCGGGCCTTCCTGAACCAACGCTCGAAACCGTGCCACGCGACGCTGTGGAGCTGCTCATCGATCTGCTGCTCGCTTCGAATGGAGATATCACGCTGGTGCCGACCGGGCCACTGACCAACATCGCGACCGCCATCACGCGTGAACCGGCGATTGTGCCCAGGAT
>JALYVR010000318.1:5560-6201 GCA_030853145.1 Chloroflexota bacterium
ATCAAGGCCATCTCGCTGATGGGCGGGGCTATCGGCCTGGGCAATACCACGCCCGCCGCCGAGTTCAATATCTACTGCGACCCGGAGGCCGCCGCCATCGTCTTCGCCTGCGGGCGCCCGATCACTGTCTCACCTCTGGAAGTGACACACCAGGCGCTGGCGAACGAGGAGGTGCTGGCACGCCTGCGCGCCATCAAGCGCCCGGTCGCCACATTCGCCGCCGACCTGATGAGCTTCTTCGGAGAGACCTACCGCAACATATATGGCTTTCCCGCGCCCCCACTGCACGATCCCTGCGCCGTCGCCGCCGTCGTAGACCCCACGATCCTGCACGCGCATAGCATGCATGTGGAGATCGAGACCAGGGGCGAGTGGACCGCCGGCCGCATGGTGTGCGATGTCTATGGCCGACTGGGCAAAGAGGCCAACGCCCGCGTGGGCTACGGGCTGGAGGTCGAACGCTTCTGGGATCTGGTAATTGAGACGCTGGCCACGTACTGAATGGGCCATGGCCCCCGCATTGTCGGCGGACAAGAGGAGCCGAAGAGAGGCCACTACATATTGGTTTATCAATTGAAGATGAGCAGAGTTGGCGAAAACTATCAGATCTGGTAATCCATCTCCCAGCCCTGGGTCAACTC
>JALYVR010000319.1 GCA_030853145.1 Chloroflexota bacterium
CCCTGCGGGCGGACTGGCGAGGCAAGCCACGCCCTACGGATACGCCCGCTTACTGCTCCTTTTTGGCGTACGTGTACACCTATGAGACAAGCCACGCTCTACAGCACATGTCAGTTAGCGACCAGCTACCTGCAACTTGCTGACTTCGGGGATCACCTCGGTCGCCAGCAGGTCGAACGGCTCTGCATCTTGCACATTGGGCATGCTGAAGATGGCCTGGTCGATGCCCATCTTCGCCAACCCGCTGAAATGCTCAATGAGCGCCGCTGGAGTGTATGAGCCATCGCGACCATCGCGCGTCAGTTGGACGAAATCGAGCGCGGTCTTCTCGATCTGCTCGTAGGGACGACCCAGCGTCTCGCAGTGACCGCGCAAGATATCCAGTTTGTGCTGGAGTTCGCCGTCGCCCAAACGCGCGAAGAGGTTACAGGCATCGGCGTACTGCGCGACCAGCCGCAGTGTCTTGCGCTCACCACCGCCACCGATGAGGATCGGCGGGTGGGGCTTCTGCACGGACTGCGGCGAGTTCAGCGGGCGCTCAAGCTGATAGTGCTTTCCCGCGAAGGCTTTGTCGTCGCCGGACCACATCTGCTGCGCGATCTGTAGAGTCTCCTCCAGGCGCTCGAAACGCTCCGCTATCGGAGGGAAGGGTACGCCCAGCCCTTTGTGTTCCTCTTCGTTCCAGGCGGCGCCGATCCCTAAATAGGCCCGGCCATGCGAGAGCACATCCAGGGTCGTGGCCGTCTTCACCAGAAGGGCCGGATAGCGATACGTGACGCCAGTCACCATCGTGCCCAGCTTGATGCGATTCGTGCGACCAGCCGCGAAGGCTAGCGCGCTCCAGCCCTCCAGCATCTCATGCTCCACCGGACCCACCATGCTGATCTGGAAGAAGTGATCCATCACCCACATGCTGTAAAACCCGGCCCGCTCGGCCCGCTCGGCGATCAATGCGAAGGTATCGCCAAGCTCACTCTGCCCATTGGGCCAGGTGAAACTGGGAACTTGTAATCCTACACGCATACTGTGTTTGCTACCTTTCTCTCTATCTCTGCTATGCGAGGCAGTCAAGAAGCTAACTTTTTCATAGTAATTATACAAACGATAGGATGGAAGTAGCAAGGGAAGATTTTTTCTGCAAATTCCCCTCTAGACTTTCCCCTTAGAATCTGGCATACTATATACTAATGTAACATGCTGTAAAAGCGACGATAGGGAGAGTACGCGGGCGCCAGGGAAGCAGACAGAGAGAAAGGGCCACCGGCTGCAAGCCCTTTCGCGGAACTGCTCGCGGAAGTTCACCCCAGAGCTGGCTGTTGAGGTCGCGGGAACGCGCAGGTAGACAGCCCCGGATCGCCTCCGTTAGCGGGCAAACCGAGTGGAATCGAGGCAAGCCTGCTGCCTGCTGTATGTACGCAGTCGTCCTGGCTCGATTCAAGATGGGTGGTACCACGGAGAGCGCTGACCGGCAACTTCGTCCTGTTGACGAATGTGCGCCGGTTTTTTGATTCTTCCAGTATTGTTTGCTACAAAAGATCACAGGTTGGATGTATTGAGGTACATATGATTGGACAACTTGATAGCCTGCTTGGGCAACTCGATGCGCTGCTGGCGCGCGCCATCGAGGAACTGGAGCCGATCACGACATCGGCCGGACTCGACGAGTGGGATACACGCTACCTGGGACGCAACCGCGGCGAACTCAAGAATGTATCAGCCGTCATGCCCAGGCTCACCAAAGAGGAGCGCCCGGTCGTTGGCCAGAAGATCAATACGGTCAAGGCCGAACTGGAGCGGCGCCTGGCCGCCAGGCGCGAGGCGCTACGCAAGCAGGAACTGCTGCAAGCCCTGGAGAGCGAGCGCATCGATGTCACGCTGCCGGGCCGCGAACTACCCGTCGGACACATGCATCCCCTCTCGCGCATCACCTGGGAGGTGACCCAGATCTTCGCGAAGATGGGCTTCCACATTGTGCAGGGGCCGGAGGTGGAGACCGACTATTACAACTTCCAGGCGCTGAATATTCCGGCCGACCATCCCGCGCGCGATATGCAGGATACGCTGTGGGTCACACCCGGCGAAATCCTGTTGCGCACACAGACCTCGCCGATGCAGATTCGCCTCATGAAGCAGACGCGCCCGCCGGTGCGCGCCGTCGTGCCTGGCAAGGTCTTCCGCAACGAGGATATCGACGCATCCCACGAGGCCATGTTCCACCAGATCGAAGGGCTGCTAGTCGATGAGCAATGCACGATGTCCGACCTGAAGGGCTGCCTGGAACGCTTCGCGCGCGAGATGTTCGGCGAAAATCGCCGCGTGCGCTTCCGGGGCAGCTACTTCCCCTTCACCGAGCCGAGCGCCGAGGTCGATATCGACTGCCCGCTCTGCAACGGCGCAGGCTGCCGTCTCTGCAAGCACACCGGCTGGCTAGAAGTACTTGGCTCAGGCATGGTTCATCCCAGAGTCCTGCGCGAGGTGGGCTACGATCCCAAGAAGTACCGGGGCTACGCCTTCGGCATGGGTGTGGAGCGCATCGCGATGCTAAAGTATGCCGTCGGCGAGATACGCCTCTTCACAGGCAACGACCTGCGCTTCCTGCGCCAGTTCTAGCGTCTGTAGGGTGTGGCAAACCGCATTCCCGATCCGCGTAGGAGCGGATACGCCATCTTGCCGGCAAGGCAAGCCATCGCCCTACGAATCAGGTTACGGCGATTGCCCTAAACAAGGAGAAAACTTTATGAGAGTTCCATTGAGCTGGCTCAAAGATTATGTTGATATCACGCTGTCGCCGGAGGAACTGGCGCACACTCTGACGATGGCAGGGCTGGAGGTTGAGGCGGTCGAATATGTTGGCGCCGGCTGGGGCAAGAGAATCGTCACCGCGCAGATTATTCACCTGGAGAAGGTGCCAGACTCGGACCATCTGAGCTACACGCGGGTGACCACGGGGCAGGAGGAACTGGGCGTGGTCTGCGGAGCACCCAACATTCGCCAGGGTGACAAGGTACCGCTGGCGATGGTCGGGGCCAGCGTCGGCGATCTGCTGATTGGCGAGAAGCGCGCCATGGGCTACCTCTCGCAGGGCATGCTCTGCTCCCCGCGCGAACTTGGCCTGGGAAACGACCATTCGGGGATCTACATTCTGGACCCGCAGACGCCTCTCGGCCTGAAGCTGGTTGACGTACTGGGCGAGGTCGTGCTGGATTTCGCCATCAAGGCGCACCGGGGCGACCTCTCGTCGGTCATCGGCATCGCGCGCGAGGTGGCTGCACTCACGGGGCGGCAGGTGCGCATTCCGCAGCCGGCCTTCCAGGAACAGGGGCAGCCCACGTCCGCACTGGTGCAGGTCACGGTCGAAGATCCCGACCTCTGCCCGCGTTATAGCGCGCGCGTCATCAGTAATATCAAGATCGGCCCCTCGCCCTCCTGGATAGGGCGCCGCTTGCTGGCGGCGGGCATGCGCCCGATCAACAACATCGTGGATATCACGAACTACGTGATGCTGGAGTTCGGTCAGCCGCTGCATGGCTTCGACTACGATCTTGTGCGCCAGCAGCACATCATCGTGCGCCGCGCTCACCAGGGCGAGGAGATCACGACGCTGGATGATGTGAAGCGCACGCTCAGGGATGATATGCTGCTGATCACCGACCCGCAGGGGCCAACCGCCATCGCGGGTGTGATGGGCGCGGCGGTCAGCGAGGTCAACGACAAGACGACGCGCGTGCTGCTGGAGGCGGCAAACTTCAAAGCCTCCAGCATCCGGCGCACCTCGGTTGCTTTGGGACTGCGTTCAGAGTCGTCGGGCCGCTTCGAGAAGGGTCTCGATCCCGAACTGGCCATCGCCGGAGCGAACCGCGCGGCACAGTTGATGGCAGAGCTGGCTGGCGGCACCGTCAATCCAGGCATCGTCGATGTCTACCCGCGCCCGGTTCAGCCGCGCACCATTGCCTTCTCAATCGACGACGTAGAGTGGCTGACGGGCATGAAGGTCACCCAGCACGAGGCGATCGATGCCTTGAACGCGCTTAATTTCAAGGTAGAGGCCGATGCTGGCGGCACGCGCTATGAGCATGGGCGCGTGCAGCAGCCACCTCTTCAGGTGACGGCACCAACCTACCGCACGGATATCCACGAGGGGGCTGACCTGGTAGAGGAGGTGCTGCGCATGATCGGCTACGATAAGCTACCCAGCACCATCCCGGTTGGCGCGCTACCGGAGCCCCAGATCGACTCCTGGTTCGAGCGCGAACACGAGGTGCGCACGATCCTCATCGGCGCCGGCCTGAACGAGATTCTGACCTACGCCATGACCAGCCGCCCTCGCATGGTCAATCTGCTGGCGCATGCCGACGCGGCATCGGCGCGCTACCTGTTGCAGGCACCCAACGGCACGAGCGCGTCCAGGGAGACGGGGCAGCCCTCGCACGAACATGCAGCAATGGCTACCCAGGATACTGCCAGCACGACGCTGGCACCATTCGACGCGCGCAGCATCCCGGCGGTCGCGCTGAGCAACCCGCTGAGCAGCGACATGGAGGCCATGCGGCTCACGCTGCTCAGCGGCCTGCTGGAGACGGTGCAGGAGAACAGCAAACGCAACAGGGCTGGCCTGCGCTTCTTCGAGGTGGGACGGCGCTACCTGCCCGCCAGCGAACCTGGCAGCTTGCCTGACGAGCGGCGCAGCATCGGCATCGCGCTCTGCGGTCCGGCCGAGATCTCGTGGTCCCCGGAACTGGCGCGCGCGGCAGATTTCTACGATCTCAAGGGAGTAGTTGAGACGCTGCTGGACCGGCTGCACATCAAGCGCTATCGCTTCACGCCGACGCAGCATCCAACGTTCCATCCTGGTCGCTGCGCCCTGCTGGAACTGCCGCGCCTCTCAAGCGCTGGCCAGGAAACCTTCAGCCCGGTCGGCGTGCTAGGCGAGGTCCACCCGCGGGTGCAGCAGCGCTACGATCTGCCGCAGCGCGCCTACCTGTGCGAGCTTGACCTGGAGATGCTCTACACGGCCGTGCCACGCGCGCTGAGCTACGAGCCAATCTCTCGTCACCAGGAACTCACGCGCGACCTGGCAATCGTGGTGGATCAGCAGGTACCCACGGAAGCCATCAAGGACGAGATTGCGCGCAACGGCGGCGAACTGCTACGCTCGGTCTTGCTCTTCGACGTGTACACCGGCGACCCCATCCCGGCCGACAAGAAGAACCTGACCTACTCGCTGACCTACCAGGCGCAGAACCGCACGCTCAAGGATAGCGAGGCCAACGCCATCCAGGAGCGCATCATCAGCGCGCTGCACAAAGAGTTCGGGGCCATGTTGCGCTAAACATAAGGCAAGAGGTACGCGTTTTCTCTCTCTCCCGCATACACGTACCTCTTGCCTTATTGCTCTAACCAGGCCTGTCTCTGCTCCGCGGGCATGGCACTCTTCTGAATGGCCTCGGCGAAGCGCTGTTTCTTCGCGCTCTGCTGATCACTGCGCGCGGCCTCGCCTGTCTGGCGACGATTCAGGACGAGGGCCGGCTGGCTGTTATCTAGCAGCGACCCGAACTGGTCGGCACTGACCTGGAAGAAGCTGGCGAAGCGCTCAAGCTGACGTTGGCTCAGGCTGAGCAGGTCGATGGTTCCGTCCTCGAACTTCTTCCACACATCGACCCCAAGCTGGAGACCCTTCGCGGCCTGCACCAGGCTGAGGCTGCGCAGCGCGCGCAGTTCGCGCAGCGTGCTGGCGGCGACCGTGGCTGTAACCGCCACTGGCTCCTTGCCGAAGACGCGCTCGAAGGCCGTTTGACACGCCCGTTGAGTCAGAGGTAACAGAGGAGTATCCTGTGCCAGCGCGGCATCCTGTTGCGTCACATCGGTTGCGCGATAGGCGGCAATAAAGTCGACCAAGGCCGATTGTATGCTGGGGTGGTCGCGCAGGAGCGTAAATTGCGCCTGCTTATCACCTCGCTCCTCGGCGGTTAACCATGCTATCTTCAATTGCTGCAACTCGCTGCTATTCATTGTTCTTCCACACCTTTCTGTTACCTCGGCCATCAATAGGTCTGTGTGTTAGGCATATATTCTGTCTGTTCGTTATTTACGCATTCGCGTAAATATTTGCAGGCTCGCTCATAACGTAGACGTACTGTACGCTCGGTACGCTTACAAACTTGCGCGATATCGTCCCACTTCATACGCTCAAAGA
>JALYVR010000320.1 GCA_030853145.1 Chloroflexota bacterium
CCCATGACCTGAGCCGTGTGCAGCGCGCTGTCCACACCAGTCTTGACCAGCAACTTCACCGCCGGGATGTTAAATGAATTCTGTAACGCGTGCCGGTACGAGATCAGGCCGTGATAGCGCAGATCGTAGTTTTGAGGAGAGTAGGCAGGCAGCCCACAGCACATGGGGATCGTCAGTGGACCATCCACCACCGGCGTGCCAGGACTGACGCCCTGCGCGAAGGCGGTAGCGTAGATGAACGGCTTGAAGGATGATCCCGGCTGGCGGTATCCCTGCGAGGCCACATCGAAGGCCCCCGTGCGTGGATTGTTGGGGTCGATGTTGCCCAACAACACGCGGATATCCCCATTGTGATAATCGATCATTGTCACAGCAGCATTCGACATATGATGCGTCTGCGCCAGCTCCGCGATGTGACCCTGCGCGATCTTCAGGACCTTGGCCTCTAGCGGCAGATCGAGCGTAGTAGAGACAAGCAGGCCTGTACGCGCCAGGTCCGCGGACTTCACATGCAGCGTCGTCGCCAGTTCATTCACCGCGTAGTTGACGAAATGCGGCGCCAGATTGTCGTTTTGAATGACGCCACGATGCAAGAAATGCGGCTGCTGCACCTCGACAAGCGCGGCCAGTTCCTGCGCGTAGGTAATATAGCCCTGTTGTTCCATTGCTAATAGGACCTCTTTAACACGCTGGAGCGCGGCCTGCGGATGGAGAAGGGGATCGCGGGCGACCGGCGAACTGGGGATGCCTGCCAGCATAGCCGCCTGGGCAATGTCAAGCTGTGCGGCTGCGCTCTGTTTGGGGGTATCCTGCAAATCAAAGTAGGTGAACGCGGCCGCGTCTGCGCCGTATGCCTGCTCTCCATAGTAGATGGTATTGAGATACATCGAAAGGATCTGCTGCTTGCTATAATACCGCGTCACCTGGGGCGCCAGGATGATCTCTTGCAGTTTGCGAATAGCGGTATCCTGGTTACCAACAATCGTATTTTTGATTAACTGCTGCGTAATTGTGCTTCCCCCGGACACAATGTGTCCATGCGTCAGATCGTCTAACGCGGCCCGCACGATGCCGGTAATATCGTAGCCAGGATTTGTCCAGAAGTATTGATCCTCGATCGCAATCTCGGCATGCATAAGATGCGGGGAAACCTGCGAAAGCGGCACCGAGGTTTGTAGCCCCTGGTTGTCCATCTGGTAAAGCAGCGTGCCGTGCATGTCGTACATCTTCAGGTTATCTTTCGGCAAGATGTCCATCAGGGTGATAACTCTCTGCTGATAGCGTTGCTGCGTGGAGGCAATGACCCCCGTTAGCGCGACCAGGAAAGAGCCGAGGACAAGCACAACGAGCAGCGAACCCAGGGCCATCGGCAACATAGTCCACTGCGTGCCGATGCGGTCCGTCGCAGCATACTGCTGATTGCTCCGGTGCAGATTACGGCGCTTGAGGTAGCGACGTGTGCGCCATCCCCGCGGATATGGGTTTGTATGAGGCACGGCGTAGTAGGCGCCGGGATTCGGCTTTATTGGCCGCTCATCAATACGCTGCGCCGCCGCGGCGCGACTATTTACAGGAAGCCTCGCAGGCATTCTCGTCTGGTCTTCATTCGACATATCTCACACCCCTTTGATTCCCACTCTGCTTTGACCCACTACATCTGATGAGGGAATATGGCCCCGTCGCGAGGGACCATGGCCTCATCGCGGGGGAATATGGCCCCGTCGCGAGGGACCATGGCCTCATCGCGGGGGACCATGGCCTCATCGCGGGGGACCATGGCCCCCGCAAGGGAGGCCACTACACACAGGGCCGCCAAATGAAAATGGTCAGCCCACCGGTAGCAAGAGGAATCCCACATATGGTTCTACTAATTAATACTCTTCTGGCCTAAAATTGTATTACATTTCAGTACACTGTTTGAAGATGGTACTGCTACGCACATAAATAATAGTTCATCAACAATTTGAGGTTTTATAACTATCTATATACTCACGCAGAGAAGGAGGTGTACGCGTTACCATTCTTACGGCGTTCTAGTTACTCAAGGAACTCAACAAGGAGAATAAATTGCTCGCCAGGAAGCTACTTCAACTCCTGTCCTATGTAGTAACGGGCGTGGTGGACAGGAGGTAACAAGTCCAGGGTCAGCTCCATGTCAAGACTATACTCCTATTGTAACACAAGTACATCAATGATCCAAATTTCTCTCTAATACCTGGTTAAGACTCCGTAAAGGCTTAACCCTTGACCAGGGAAAAGCTGGCCTGATGGACAGCTCCCAGCGAGCATGTAGCAGCTATACTGGTAGCCATATAAGCAATGTGAGGAGACCATCCATACCATGGCAAAAACTCGAGCGGCGCCACTGCCGCGTGTAATCTCTGGCAACAGAGATGTATCGTCCCGCCGTGAGCGCGCTCCTGGCCGACCTGGTCCCGCCTGAGCGGCGCGTCACGGCCTTCGCCCTTTATCGACTCGCTGTCAACATAGGCTTCGCCGCTGGCCCCACCGTCGCTGGTCTCCTGGCAACACACTCCTTCTTCCTGCTCTTCCTCGGCGACGCGCTCACCTCCCTCTTCTTTGGCGTGCTCACCCTGCTGGCCCTCCCTGTTGTTCGTCGAATAACATTTCGTTTTCCCTGACTCATATATTTTCAAGCGAATCTCCTCGAAACGCTCTGGAAGCGGATCGATGATAGATCACGACGAAAATGTCCTGACACATAAAATTTCCAGTCAGCATGAAGCCGTTTTTCTCGAACTCTGGTTAGCCAGGTAAAAGGAAAACAATACGTTTTCCGACACAATTCTTTTCGTGTGACCTGCTGAGAGAGCTTCAGGAACAGTGCCCTTTGCCAGAATGATTTGCCGTTTTGTGCCATAAGGTTTGCCGCAGCACCAAGAAGCTGCAAAGTGGCTCTGTATGTTGTTTTGTGAATATTCTCTGCCAGTAATCCACGTTTTGCCTGCAAAAAAACCATTTCACACTACTAGAAAAATACGAAGCACTGTATCTCTGGGGGGAGCGTGCAGAAAAAAGGGCTGACGTCGATCGACCATGGCGAGCAAACGACCATCTGGGGACCAGGTAAGAGCGCCAGGGTCGTTGAGCGCTCCATAGGTCAGAGACAACGCCCCACTCCTGGCATCCCAACAATGGACCATCTGTGAGCCGTGATCATTGGTGTAGGCTGCCAGATATCGGCCATCCGGAGACCAGGTGAGACCTCCTTGTTGACCGGTCACAGATTGGCAGCGAAACAGCAGTTTTCTAGAGGAGATATCCCAGACCTGGATAATCGGTTGGCCATTCTCAAGAGTGTAAAGAGCGACTTGTTTCCTATCGGGAGACATGGTGGCTCCAGGTCCAGCGAACAGCAGAGGCTCATAAGGGTCATCTCCTAAAGGATGATCGGGCACATGATGAAAGACGCTCTCACCAGTGTCGGTATCCCAGATATCCACTTCCCCCTCCAGCCCACTCGTGGCAAGCATTTTACTATCAGGCAACCAACATATCATGAATGGCAACAAATTAAGAGCAGCAGGCATCTGACGGGTTAAAAGTACCTTCCCATCGCTGGCTCTCCAGATTTGCATCGAATTTTCGTTGGTTCTCGCATTGAAGAGAGCGACAGCTAAACGGCTCTTGTCAGGCGACCAGGCAAGCTGTTGAAAGGAAACATCTCCCGAGGAATTGCTTGAAGCACTGGGATATTCGGCCAATTGCTGCCAACCCTGAACCTGCCAAAACTGGACAAAGGGTCTTGGTGTTGGCTGAGAATGAAACGACCTGCCTGCGAGCGCGAGCCATTGACCGTCAGGGGACCAGGCCAATGTGGAAGAATCAGAAAGGGGGTCCCAGTACGTCCATTTCTTCTGACCATTTTTCACGTCTACAACTATCACGCCTTCGCGTTCGCTCTTATCAAATGCGGCACTACAAGCAATGCTTAACCCGTCGGGGGACCAGGCCAGGGCAGGTGAAGGAAGATAGCCTGGATCGAGCAGTATCTCCAACGTCGGGGAAATGGGACGCGCCCATCCGGGTAGCGCTTGTCTGACAAACCAGATTCCCCCTCCTCCAAGAAGAGTGACACCGGCGATCAGTCCACCAATCAGTACATTGCGCCTGGTAGACGAGAGAGACGAACGCTTTTGACGCTGAGATCGAGCGAAGAAACCAGGGTGTCCACACTGAAAGCAGTGGGTTGACATCACATCATTCGCAGAGCCGCAGACCCTACAGCACCATGGTCGTGACTCCATCTCCAGAGATTGCTTCGTCATGAAAATACGATGCCTCCTAGCCATAGCTTACAACCCAGTATCTCATATAGGAAGATCAAGGGACAAGCGTCATTGGTTCCTTATGTTGACACGTTTTCGCATCCTTTTGCAAGTTTGAGCGTCGCAAACGGAAAACAAGCGACGAGTGGCCTGCGGATAATTCATTCTTGATCAACAGATCGCTTCTTGTACAAAGCTCTCTTTACAAAAACAAAAAACGTTTGGAGCTGCGGCAAACCTTATGGCACAAAACGGCAAATCATTCTGGCAAAGGGCAAACAGTGTCATTTCTGACACATAAAAATTCGTCTCTGGGCGAAAATGACCGTTTACGTGATCCCGAAAGGCGAGAAAATGATCTGTTTGCTACAATGAAAAGAATTATGTCAGGCGGCCTAGAAATGCGCCGCTTCTGCGCTTCAACTGCTGAAATGCGCGAACGGATATGCGTCTGGAAACGAAATGTTATTTGACAATCAACACTCCCGCAGGGTTTTCGCGGCCAGGAAGGGCAGGAGCATAGCGACGCTGACGGCTTCTTCCGCTCGGTACTGGCTGACCGCTCGTTCCTGCTCTTCCTCCTTGCCAGTGTTGCGTTCACTTTTATCTACTTCCAGTATCAGAGCACCTTTGCGCTGCAAGTCAACGTGTTCGGCCTGTCGAGCGCTGTGTATGGCGCGTTGATCTCGGTGAACGGTTTGGTAATCATCTTCCTGGAGCTGCCACTCACGGCGATCACGCGGCGGCTCCCCACGCGGCGCGTAATCGCGGCAGGCATGTTCCTCGTGGCTCTTGGCCTGGCCCTCACCGCCTTCGCTTATACTATCCCGCTGCTGGCCCTCACGGTATTCATCTGGACACTGGGCGAGATCGTCGAGTCCCCCGTTTCCAATGCCTACATCGCCAACCTGGCCCCCGCACATCTGCGCGGCCGCTACCAGGGCGCCTATGGCCTGGTCTGGAGCATTGGCCTGATCCTGGCTCCCCTCCTCGGCACGCTCGTGTTTTCCTGGAGTCACCAGGGTCTCTGGCTGCTCTGTGGCGTGCTCGGCACGCTGGCCGCGCTGCTCGTCCTACTCAGCGGCAACAAACGACGCAGGCCGACGCCGCCCCCACCAAAGGATGAGCCCACATCTCTGGTCTCAGTATCCTAGAGGACAAAACCTTGAGTCTCCGCATTGAACTATTTTGAGCCAATATGCATTTCTTCTCTGCAACTCACCTATTTTTCCTCTATACCCTATCCATGTTATAAATATGTTCACTTGCTATTTACCTTTATCTATGGTATAGTTGCTATGATAGTATTCTTCATATGAAAAGTAAATTCACTTTTAGTGATTATGATGAATGCTGCTCCCCTCCTGCACTCAGAAATGTGAGTGCATCCATTCCCTCACAGAAGCAAGGTGACGCTTCTGCTTTCAGTTGCCAAGGAAGGTCATACCACGCATGTTGAAAAAAACAGCCTCTCGTCTCTGGCTCTGGCTCGTTCTACCAGTATTGTTGTTCACGCTTGTAGTAGCTGCACTTGCTCACCAGCGGCCGCGTCAGCCAGGACAGCAGGTGGAACAAGGTCCCAGCCATTGGCCGCCGGCCAACTATTTACCGGGGAAAATCCCATCTCAAGCAGGACGCCACCTGGATGAAGCTCAAGCTGACTTTCAAAATCGGCGTTCCTGGCTCAAAGACCCACCGGGCCGCCGCAGCGTATCCCGCCGCGGATCTGCTTGATACAACATTTGTAAGGTCGATCAGCGAGCCTCCCTACACCGGGACCGACGCTGCCGGGAATGGCTACACCGACGAGTACATGTGGAACTTCTGTGGTCCTGGCGCCTCCACCGTATCCATAGATTACTGGCCGAATGTCAATAACAGGGC
>JALYVR010000321.1 GCA_030853145.1 Chloroflexota bacterium
CCCCTACGCGGGTCGGGACACGCCCGCGACTTTTAATAGCCCTGCCGCCCATATCCCAAGGTTGCATGCCTGACATGCTTGCCCTATACTGATTCATAGATCTTATCGCAATGGAGTCCTCTATGCCAATCAATGATTTGAATCTCACCTGGACCTGGAGTCCGGTTGCGCTCGGCGGTATCATCCTGTTGTGCGTGCTCTATGTGCTCGGCATCGCGCGCGGACGCCGCCGGAACAGCCAGGATACGCCTCTGAAAGCCTATCAAGTCGCCGCCTTCGTGATCGCTATCCTGGTCATGGCGCTCGTGCTGCTCACCCCGGTTGATGCCATTGCCAGGACACAGCTATTTTCCGTGCATATGGCGCAGATTGTCACGCTGACGACATTGTGCGCGCCATTGTTCTGGATCGCCTCTCCCTCCTGGCTCTTGCAGCCGTTGCTGGCGCGGCCTGGCATACGACGCATCTCCCAGGGACTGACCCACCCGCTTGTGGCCTCGCTCGCCTTTAACCTGACGTTTCTGATCTGGCACGCTCCGGCCCTGTATCATTTCGCGCTCAGCCATGAGAGCCTCTATCACCTGGAGCTGTTGAGCTTGCTGTTCGTGGCTCTGCTCAACTGGTGGCCTATACTGGGGCCGCTAGGTGAGTTGCGTCACTTAAGCTATCCCATGCAGATGCTCTACGTGTTCCTGGATGGTCAGCCCATCGATGTCTTCGCCTTCTTGCTGGTATTCTCCGGGGCTGTATTCTATCCCTGGTACGCTGTCCCACCTCAACTGCATATATCAGCCTTCAATGACCAGGCAGTAGGTGGCGCGTTGTTGTTGCTGCCGGGCCTGGTCGATCTCCTCGTCATGAGTCCCCTCTTCTTCCGCTGGCTGGCGCTGGTGGAAGAGCGCACCAGGGCCAACGATCAGCGGCTGCATGCGCTGGCGGAGGCGGAGGAAGTTGCCCAGCACAATACCCATGTC
The DNA here is from genome assembly GCA_030853145.1 of Chloroflexota bacterium. Lineage (GTDB taxonomy): Bacteria > Chloroflexota > Ktedonobacteria > Ktedonobacterales > Ktedonobacteraceae > JALYTT01. The sequence continues at coordinate 975 of JALYVR010000321.1, forward strand.
TCGTGAGCCAGAGGGATGGCAATTCTCTATTATTGATGACAATTATACATTGTAGGGGTAGAATAATAGACGAGCAGCCGCTCTATTTGGATGAATGCGAGCGGGCCGCGTTTGTATCTTTGTATCTATGAGTGCTGTTACCTATTCATTACAGTTGGAGGTATTTGAGAATATGGCCATGACATTGGATCACAGCCTGGTGACGACAGGCAACGACCTGGCGGGTTTTCGTGTCGCCAGGCACTTTGGCGTTGTGCGGGGTATCGTCGTGCGCTCGCGCAGCATCGTGGGCAACATTGGAGCTGCGTTCCAGCAGCTTGCGGGCGGCAACATCACGCTCTATACCAATCTCTGCGAGCAGGCTCGTGGCGAAGCCTACGAACTGATGATCCAGCATGCGCAGCAGATGGGCGCCAATGCCCTGATCGGCGTGCGCTACGATGCCACCGAGATCTCACAGGGCGTCAGTGAAGTATTGTGCTACGGCACAGCGGTCTACGTTGTGCCCTTGCAATAAAACCGTATCGATATATGCAGGGGATGTGGGGGCAACAAACGGAGGGGCGCGGTTTACAAGCCCGTGTTGCCCCCTCCATTTATGTTTGTTGGAGCTTAAAGACATAGCGTCCCAGCCAGCCTATGCCACCCAGCAGGGCGAAGAGTTCCAGCACGCCGACGTTTCCCACCACGCGGTCGGAGGCGATCAGGGCAAAAGCCCCGATCCTGGAGGTGGCGGCGATTAAGAAGATCCCCAGCCCGATCCAGGCCGGGATGGTCGCGTAGAGCAGAGCCCGCTGCCACGCGCGGCACATGAAGCCGATCAGTGTGGGTAGTAGGTAGAGCAGCACGGTGATCAGCGGTGAAATAGACGCGGGAAAGGGGCCATCAAGGGCCGCATCAGGCGCCTGCGGGAGCAGGCGCGTCCACAAATCTGCCGGAACCATGGCCAGCAATACCAGGATCGTTTCCAGCCCGATCAGGCCCAGCACCACCAGGTGCCAGCGCCTCTCTTGTTCAGCCGTCGGTACGCTTAAACGGAGCATCCCCTGCTTCTCTTTCTTGTATATTGCTAAGGGGAACTTGCGCGAGTTCCCTCTCATCATGTCACGACTTTGGGATGGTCAGCAGGCCCATCTGATACTTCATCAGCAAAAGGCGGCGCACCGAGTCGTCGATGCGCTGCTGGCTGATCTGGCCCGATGTGATGGCCTGCTTCAGCGCAGTGATTGACGCGCCCACTTCCTGTGGGGAAGAGGCTCCCATAATGAGATCAGAGCCCGCCTCGACCGCCAGCACTGTGGCCTCTGCCGCTGTGTAACGATTGGCGATGCTGCCCATAGTCAGGCTGTCGGTCATAATCACACCTTGAAAGCCCAGGTGATCGCGCAGGATGCCCGTCACAACTTTGTAGGAGAGCGAGGAGGGCATGCTGCTATCGACGGCCTTGACGATTTCGTGTGTCACCATAATTGCATGCACGCTGCCTTGCTGGATCAAGGCCTGGTATGGCGCCCAGTCCAACGCATCGAGCTGGCTCACTGGACGCACCAGGTACGGCAGCCCGCTGTGTGGATCGGTGCTCACGTCCCCCAGTCCGGGGAAGTGTTTGAGCGTGCCGATGACCTTACCGCTCTGCTGCAAGCCTTGCAGGTACGCGTTCGCCATCCTGATGACTATGGCTGGATTGTTGCCATAGGTGCGCGTGCTCAGTTCCGAGTTATAGACCGAGGTGACATCGACCACCGGAGCCAGGTTCATATTGAAGCCGTAGGACGCGAGGTCCCTCGCATCCTGGATACCGGCATCTCGCGCTTTGCTGGGATCGTTCGTCGCGCCAATCTGTCCGGCGGATGGACGCGAGCCATCCAGGTTGACCAGGCGATCAACCCGGCCGCCCTCCTGATCGATGGCCACCGCCAGGGGCAGCCCGTTGCCCTGGCTGTCCTTCTGCACCTGCTGGATAAGCCCTGTGAGCTGTGGCCTGCTGATGATGTTGCCGTTCACGGAAAAGACCAGCACTCCCCCCACGTTCTGCTGATTAATCATCTCGCTGAGCTGCAATGAGTAGCTGTGACCGGTGAATTGGACCAGCATCATCTGTCCCAGTTTCTGATCAAGCGACATGTTCTGCATAAGCAGATCAACAAACTGCTGCGGCGTGACCTGCTGTGTTCTTTTCCTGCCTGGCACAGGTGTCTGCTGGTGGAGCCTCCTGGTGACGCTGGTAATTAGGCCGTTGGAGTTCGCGCTGCCAGACCCATTGAGGACATATGCCCAGCCCTGCGGTCCAATAAACTGCGCGAGGCCCACACCGCTGGCCTGGATGGCGAGCATACAAAGCAGTGCTACCAGCGCCAACGCTTTTCCGCGGGTTATGCCAACGATCCCTGCTGGTTGGGGTGTTTCCGGCGGCCTCTTCATCCTCGCTATCTCTGGCAGCTTTTGTGTGGAGATGGTCTCTAGCACACTGCTCTCTGCGAGGCCCGGTGTAGCGGGTTGCGCGGTGCCGGCTGGCTCTTTCTCCAGAGTTTTCGTCTTGCCAGGCACCTTGATAGCGCGCAGCTTTAGCGTATCTTCCAGATCCTCGTCATCATCCGGCGGCTCGTCTGGCAATCTGGAGCTGACTGGCTGCATAGAAATACCCCATTTCAATGAGATGAAAATTTTTTCACAATGACAGCTTCCAAAGGACCCATATACATATTGACCATGCAATCATACGAACGGGCTACATAGAAGTGTGTAACTTTGCTGAAAAAGGCAGCACAGATATCCTATCCTCTGCCTTACAAAATAGTAACATATACACCCCAGGAAACTGTGTACACGTTGTTAAAAATCGCTCTTGGTCTGAGAGAAGCGCCTGTTCCCTTACTAATAACGCAGCATGGTTCTCTATAGTTTCCCTCATTGCCCGCAAACATGCGATGCGCATCCCCTGTAAACCTCCGCGCTTGTTCAAATGGCGGGTCTAGGATATACTGTCACTACCATAGCATGCACATTCTGCGAAAGGCACCATAGCGGTATGAAAGAAGGGCAACGCCTCGCTGCTCCCATGATGATAGACAGAAAAGCGACGCACAGGATTTCGTCGTCTCGCATTGTAACTACCGGTATGGCAGGGCTTGGCGTCGCTCTTCTCCTTACCTGTATCGAGATAGGCGCGTTCTGGCTCTCTTCCCTGCATGCGCCGGCCGGCCAGGACCTGTCCCACCTGCTCGCCGCTGTGGTGGCGCTCGTCCGCGCGGTTCCGTTCTGGTTGCTTCTTCCCTTTGTCGAAATCGTAGGCACGATTCTTGTTGTCGCGCTGGCGGCCCGTCCCCTGGCGCTCCGCGCGTATGTCCGTGACGCGCAACAGGCTCTGCAGCACTATCGCGCTTCATATACATCGCTCGCTAGTTTTTCTGATGTGTATGAAACAATGGTTGCCTACTACCAGAATATCACTGCCCCCAATACCCCTGTGCAACGACAGGATATCTCTTTGCTCGATATGACCCGATTGCGTGCTGGCTCTCTTTGCATCCTGGGCGCACCAGGCACAGGGAAGACGCTAGCTCTCCTGGCGCAACAGGCCGGCGCCCTGCGTGGGTATGCAGCCGTTGTGCGTGGACAAGGCAGACTGCCCGTCTATATTCCCCTGGAGCGCTATAGTCTCTATCTTACTAGACGTAAATCTACCGATTTTGTTGCATCCGCCGAAGCAGGTGCGGCGAGTCAGGAGAGCGTTGATAGCGCGTCAGGAGCACACTTGCTGGATTTTCTCTACGACTGCGATCTGCCTGCTATCCAGCACCTGCGCCCCTACTTGCACAAAATGCTCACACGTGGGCAATTGCTGTTCCTCTGTGATGACTTGCACCTGGTTGACCAGGGATACCGCCCTGCCGTGGTTGCCGAGATGCTGACACTGACGCGCGAGACCACGAACCAGGTGGTGGTGACCTGCTGCGACCTGGGGAACGAGACATTTCCCCAGCTTGAGCAACTGGTGGAGGACGGCGCTATGGCCTGCGCAATGCTCCTGCCGCTTCAATCGGAGCAGATGCGCACCTTCGTCGAGAGCGCCATGAGCACACCCAATAGTCAGGGGTCGCAGCAGTACACCGCCGGGCAGATTATGCAAGCCATCGAGCGCGGGCGCTTGCGCTATCTCTGCTCCAATCCTCTGGTGCTTTGTGCGTTGATTGCGGTCATCGATCGGGTTGATGCCGAGCATATCCATGAACTCGATACGCGCGGCCTTCTGCTGCGAGCGTTTGTAGAGCAGTTGATCGAACAGGCTCAGGACCAGCGCAGGTGGAGTAAAGAGGTGCCCTCGGAAGGCGAGGTGCTGCGTTTCCTGGGCCAGCTTGCCACGGGTATGTATTGGGCGCATGCCTCTAACACTATTCAGTTGCCCGCGACCGAGAATATCGTCACTAGGAGCGTTCCGGGCCACATGCTGGCTGGCCCTCTTGATAGCTGGCTCCAGCGGCATCCTGCCCCCGGACCGTTCGCGTCGGACGAGAATTCCGCTGCCACGTCCCCTTACGATCACGCGGCCCTGGCGCACCTTTTAGAGTTTGTTCAGGATGCTGCCCTGCTTGAGTGCAGCCCCGATGGCGCGCTCAGCTTCCGCCATGCCTGGATTGCCGCCTACCTCGTCGCGGAGTACTTCTCGACCGCCGGCGCTGACCTGGCGGACCAAGCGCCACTTCATGAAGGGCTGCTTGCCGATGTTGTCCACTGGGGCGCGCCGGTGACCATATGGGCTGGCCTGCTTGATGATCCGCTGGTTCTGGCTGAGCGTTTTGCCGCCCTCGCTGAACAGTTCCCTGTCTACAACGTACAGGCCCTGGCATTGAGCCTGCTCTGCCTGGGCGTCGCGTGGACCCCTCCACTCTATACCTCTTCCCCCCCGGTCGCGCTGCCCGCCAGTGTGGAAGAGTTGTTCACGATGGTTGTGCGCGATGCGCGCGCGCGAGGGGAACTGGTGCTGCTCCTCACCCACTGTATCGAGGAGGGCATTCAGGAGGTCTACCAGGCGCTCCTGCCGCTGGTGATGGTAGCGGGCGCGGAAGAGCTGCTGCTGCATTTTGAGCGCGCAAACGTCCCCGACCTGCTTTTCGATTACCTGGCCGACGCCATTGATAACGCGGCCTATGATAGCCAGGTGAAGCGCCTGATCCCCGTGCTTGGACGTTTTGGCGAG
>JALYVR010000322.1:0-2077 GCA_030853145.1 Chloroflexota bacterium
GTTCACCGAAGAACAGGCCGGCTTGTCAACCAGGCCCTTACCCTTGGCGCTCCTATGGCGTAGGCGTAGGGTTTACGGACCGGATATCACACAACCGCTGGCGTTGTTGTCCCATTCCTGCTGGAGAATATAGGGGTCGCCGTTGAAGTTGACATCGGAGCCGTCGGCGTTCTCCGGGCCGAAGGTCCAGGCGCATTTATCACCGATCTCCTGGCCGCTTGAATCTGTCCAGGCGTTGAGAAGCGGATCGGTGGCAGCCTCCATCTGCTCGTGCGAGGTCACGTTGATGGTCTGGTCGGCATCGTCTCCATTCGGGCTGGAACCTGGATTACAACTGAAGCTTGCCGCGTATGGCATGGCCGCGTAAATGGTGCCGCTACCAAAGGTGCTGTGATAGGCGCAGAAGGCGTTAGAGGCGCACTGCGACTGCGAACTATCGAAGCATAGGTTCTGGTTCTGCTCTGTGAAGACAAAGAAGATGTTGTCGATACTTGATGACCAGCCGTTGGCATTCTGCGCGTTGCTCACTTCGTTCTGGATGTCCGAATCGAGCAGGGGGCTTTCAGGATAGGCGCCCGTGTCTACCCACGAACCCGCCAGCACGGTGCTGCCCGGCGTATTGCCATTGGAGTCGGTATACTGGCTGTTGTTGTTGTAGAGGCCTGTGCCACTTACGTCGTTGAAGTAGCGCAGAATCAGGCTGTTGTAATTCGTGGATACGGCGCCGGTTGGCTCCCAGAAGATAGCGTACACGTTGGTCGTGCCGCCCATCACAGGGCCGCCGTTGTAGTTCAGATTGTTGCCGCTGGCAGCTTGAATGGCCTTATGCTTGCCTTTGTGCAAGAAAAAATGGGCCTTGTGGTGATGCTTTTTCGCCGGCGATGACGCCGCTGACGCCGCTGAAGCACTTAGTGGCATCAGCGCCATGGCGCAGAGCGATAGCAGCAACATCGGAAGAATCAGGACCGGGAACGCGCGTCTTCTCATGTAAAAACTCCTTCGTCTCGACAGTGAGCCAACGTTGCCAACGGGAAGAATAACGCCTCCGGGCGGCCTCCACTTGCCTGCCCAGCGCCTCGCCCGTTGTTACAGATAAGTGTACCAGCTTGTTCTTACCCTGCGCTTTTCTCTGACTTTATCGGCAAATCAGGCAGAACAAATTGCTAGTATATAGGATAAATGTATCGCGACAAGATATTAATGCGTCACAACACGATGTTCTTGTGTATGAACCTTGGTATTGTCTTATGTACATTTACATAAGATAGTAATAAAAACGCTTGCTCTCCCCAGAATTGGCGCGGAATCCAGGGCAGGCTGTGGCTTGTGTAGTGTTCAGCAACATATATAACTTGTATTTACACCCTGGCAGAGTCTGAAGGGGGTGCCATTTGGCGCGGAATGTGGCATGATGATGGCATATGGTTCTGGCTCGACTGCCCGAAAGCCTCTGGCATGATCGGCGGAATATGCGGAAGAGCAAATCAACGGGAGGGCAGGGAGTATGGCAGAACAAGCGGAAGAACGGCGGCGAACCTTTTCGAATACTGCGCTGGGAGAAGCAACAGCCACGGCAGAACGCGTGACGACGGCTCTCCACAGGCGGGCCACCGCCAGAGGTGTCACCATCGATGGCCCGACCTCACGAGACCTTGATGATGCGTTGTGGCTTGAGAACCATGCTCACGGGGGCTACACCCTGTATGTCAGCATTGCCGATGTCGGTTCACTGATCACTCCGGAGATGACTCCGGCATTAGACGCAGAAGCCTTGCAGCGCGCGTTTACGCGCTATCACGCGGAGAGAAATGTGCCTATGCTGCCTGGCCTCCTCTCTGAAGGCAGGCTAAGCTTGCTGGCCGGGCGCCCGCGTCCAGCCATCACCATCTCTATTCCCCTGGATGCGGACCTCTCCCCTGGGGAGCCGGCTATCCAGCAGACAGCGCTGAGCAGCAGCGCGCGTCTGCGCTACGATGAGGTCGATGAGGAGATCGCGGACCCGCGCACTGATTCTGGCTCCATGCTGCAAGAAGCTTTTCGAGTTGCGCGCGGCCTGTTCCACCGGCGCCGTCTCCAG
>JALYVR010000322.1:2087-6170 GCA_030853145.1 Chloroflexota bacterium
GGCTGGGCTACCACCGAAGAGGGCATGCTGGTGCGCCTGCCAGCAAGCAACGGCAACAAGGCTCATCTGATTATTCAAGAATGCATGATTCTGGCGAACCAGGTGCTCGCTGACTTCCTGGCACAGAGGGGCATTCCCGCTCTCTACCGCAATCATGCCGCCAAAGCCGTTGCTCCCGGACGAGGGATCTTATTACAGATGATGGAGACGGTGGTGGCCCATCCAGAATATACCCACCCGGAACGTGTCCAGGAGACGGTGCAGTTCGCGCTGGAGCGTGCGCGCTATGCTCCCACCGTCGAAGGCCATTTTGGGTTACAGTTGCCCGCCTACCTGCATATGACATCGCCGCTCCGGCGCTATCCAGACCTGCTGAACCAGAGGATTTTGCTGGCTGTCCTGCAAGGGGCCGCCCCACCGTACACGGTCCCTGAACTGGAGGCCATTGCCGCGCAGGTCAATACGGTCGAGCAGTTTATCAAAGGCGCCAGGAAAGCCTTTTTTCTGTCCGAGTATGATGAGCCATTACGCAGAGCGGTCGCCGAAGCCCTGGAGAGCCAGACCAGCTCTGCCAGGCCATTGGGCCATCTTGATGTGAAATACTTCCACAGTCTCATCAGGATGGCGGCTCAAGGAGCGGACCTCTCCCCAGCCATCGAGCAGGAAATATACAACCGGCTTGAGGAGGACACGCTCAATACCCATGACATCTTTACCCTGGTCTTTCGTTTCCAGAACACAGGAGAGGTCTGGGAGCGGGTGAAGCACGCGGCCCTTCTTTGGCTTCAGAGCCAACCCCATCACGCGATCACGCTGCTCATGATGGGGCAGCAGGCGCTTGGCTGGGAAGAGCCGACCTGTGCAGAAACGGCCGAAGGGCCAGGTCATCAAAGAACCTTTCACGCGAGAACGGCGCTGACGATTGAAGGGCGGCGCTATGTCTCTTCTCTGCACGCTGCGCCACACAGAGATCTGGTGCAACAGCGAGCCTGGGCCGAGGTTCTCGCGCACGTTGCGGGCGTGGACCTGCCAGCGCTCCCTCCTGATGTGCCGGATGCCCCTGGCGCGCCCGAAGCTGTGCCTGCTGCTCTGCCCCAGCCCGCTTCCAGCGAGGCGCCGTCCCGGGAGGGCGCCGCCAAAAATGCGGTCAGCATCCTGCATGAAATGGCGCAGAGGCACGAGATCCGTAGCGCGACCTATACCTATACATCCTCAGGCCCGGCACATGATCTGCTCTTTACCTGTACCTGTGTTGTCACGACTCTTGACGGAAGAACCAGAGCACTGTCTGCGTCCGGAAAAACCAAAAAAGCCGCAACGCAAGAAGCGGCTTTTGAGGCTGTCTGCGCGCTGTCTCAGCCCAACAATAGGCAGATCGAAGGCTAAAGGCCTATGCTACGTAAGCTGTCACAGGCCGCAAAGTAGAAGCTGTTTAGATGGTAAAAGAAGCACTCGAGTTCCTTGTTCTGTAGGAGCCGGAACTCTCGCTATGAAAAAGTGGCTCACAATGCCGAAATGTAGCGGTCTGGAAGTCAAGAAATGGCAGATGTTCCGCTTCCATTCGGCAAATCGGTACTCGTGAGGCCTTTGCTGGTGACCGCGTAAATGATGGTATAAATGATTCCAGCGATAACTGCGCTAATTAAACCAATATCTTTGGAACCGAAGAAAACATTATGCTGATATAGGCTGCTTGTTTATTGGCTCATCATGGTCCGGCGTGCTAAGCGCGGTGAAGCGCAGAAGTGCGGTGCCGAGCACGGCCGCTAAGGCGGCGAAAAGAGACCCAGCGAGGAAGGCCATATGGTAGCCGCCGTTGAGAGCGGCGAGATGGCTGGAGCCTGTGGCTAGCAGGCTGTCTGTACGAGTAGCGGCGAGGCTGGCGAGGATCGCGAGGCCGAGCGCGCCGCCCATCATGAACGAGGTGTTGACAACCCCAGAGGCAAGCCCGGAGTCCTCCGGCGCGACATCACTTAATGCGGCAAGCAAAACCGCGTTGAAGGCGGTGCCGGCACCGAGGCCAAGGAGGATCATGCCTGGGAGCACATCCGTGGCGAAGTTCCCTCTGACCGGAGCCCGCGCGAAGAGCGCGAGCCCGATGGCAGCCACCAATAGCCCCACTCCGAGCGGCCACCTGATACCGAAACGCGTGACGATCCTGGCAGAGAGGCCGAGCGAGAACGTTGCCATAATCAGGTTGGCCGGCAGGAAGGCGAGGCCGACCTGCAATGGGCTGTAGCCGAGCACGAGCTGGAGGTAGAGCGCCGAGAGGAAGAACCAGGCGAACATAGCGGCAGTCCAGAGGACGCCAACAACGTTGGCAGTAGCCACATTACGCACCCGGAAGAGGCCAAGCGGCATAAGTGGTGAGCGCACACGCGCTTCGATGCTGAGAAAGATCGCCAGCAGCGCCACCGCGGCTGCGAGCAGGCCGAGGGTCTGACCAGACAGCCAACCTGCCTGGTTGCCATTAACGATGGCGTAGACCGCGAACATGAGCGAGGCCGTGATGGTGATGGCGCCTACGATGTCGAGGCGCACGGCAGTTACGGGACCGCGACCGGGAGACAGCAGGACGAGGGAAAGCGCACACACAGCGACACCTATCGGGAGGTTGACGAAAAAGATCCAGTGCCAGTTGAGCGCACTCGTCAGGATGCCACCGAGCAGCACGCCGATGCTGCCACCCCCGGCAGCAACGAAGCCGAAGACGCCCATGGCCTTCGCCCGCCCGTCCGGGTCGGGAAACAGGTTCATGATCAGCGAGAGGGCCACCGCCGAGACGACGGCGCCGCCGATGCCCTGGATGGCCCTTGCCGTGATCAGCAGCCCCTGTGTAGTAGCCAGGCCGCAAGCAAGCGACGCTAGCGTGAAGAGTGCGATTCCCGCCAGGAAGAGCCGGCGATGGCCGAAGAGATCGCCGAGCCGGCCGCCCAGCAGCAGGAAGCCGCCGAAGGTCAGGAGGTAGGCGTTCACCACCCAGGCCAGCGAGGCGGCGGAGAAGCCGAGATCCTTCCGGATCGACGGCAGCGCGACGTTCACGATCGTCGTGTCGAGGACGATCATCAGAGAACCCAGGCAGAGGACGATCAGCGCCAGCCAGCGCGTGCGGCTGTTCATGCTCATCCGCTGCTCTCCCAGAAAACTTCTATTCTGTTGTATGCTATACGCATCTGAAACAGTATTTTTTCCCATAGTTATTTATATTAACTCCTCAGGTTACTTTTCTTTGCATACTCTCATCATTGCTTGACCATCATAACAGATAGATAAGCAAAAAACTTCTTCTAACCTGCTCTTTTTGATACGAAAATCGTGCGCATGAGTAGTCATTAGCGTTTTTAACGCAGCGAAAGGATCGGCATTATCTCCTCGAACCACGTCTCCCCAAATTTCAGCCCACCATACAGCAGCAGATTCGGCTCGCCAGTCGCGGAGATGGCCCCATGGTGCTCAAGGATGAAGGCGCGCAGGCTCTCCGGCGTAACTGCCAGGGTGTGCAACTGCTTGATCTCGTTATCTTCGGGGGTGCGGGTATGGACGGTACTCAGCGGGATGCGCAGGCGCGTGAGGAAGCATAGCTCGGAATGCGGCGTGACGATGTCGTAGACGGCGCCCAGGCAGTATTGCTCGGCAATGTCGTCCTCCTGCACGCCGGTCTCCTCGCGAATCTCGCGCCGGATGGCTTTGAACGGATCGGGGCGCGCCTCCGTGGTGTCGCGCCCGCGCTCGAAGGCGCCGCCGATGATATGGTAGCGCCCTTCGTAGACATCGATCCCCTGCCGCCTGTCGAGCAGGATGTAGCCATCGCTCGTCTCGACAACCGAGCAGGTGGAGAGCGGATTGCCCAACTCGTGACGCTCGCGCCCCGTTGCGAACTCCGGGTCCCGCGTCGTGACGTACTCCTTATAGGTGGTATTGCCTAGCAGGAGGTGCAGCGTGCCATCAGGACGCGCCTCGACGCTGCTCAGCCGGTACACGGGGGCGTCGAACAGCCGGATGCCCCTCTCGCGCGCCCGCACAAGCTTTCGCTGCCACAGAGCCTCTAGCCACTCGCGCATAGCCGGCGTACTCGCTATGGTC
>JALYVR010000323.1 GCA_030853145.1 Chloroflexota bacterium
ACGATGCTGACCACCAGCAGACCCAGCATATCCAGCAAAGGTAGACCATGCAGCAGCGGCGTGCCATAATAGTAGAAGGCCGAGAGTCGCAATGTTGCATCTGGCCAGTTCAACCCTGGACCAATAAAGCTGATGAAGAACCAGATCAGCAGCAAGAAGCTCAGCAGGCCGGTGTCCACTACTGTGCGCAGCCAGCCTGAGAGCAGATAACCGATGGCGGCGACCAGCAGTCCCAGGGGAATCATACTGAGCGTGGCAGCGCTCAGATTGCCGCCATCAAGCTTCAAGCCTGTGGCAGACGAGATCCACGCCGTCACAACCAACGTCAGCACACCAATGATGACCGTCGCCGTGGTGAGAGCCGCAAAGCGCCCCAACAGCACCCGCACGCGCGATTGCGGTGTGGATAGCACCAGATCCAGCCGCCCGTCTTCTTCATCAGCGGACCAGCGGTTGGCCTGGGTGACGGCAAAGGCCATCAACAGCAACGGCAGGAAGACGAAGAGCGCACTCAAAATGGAGGCATTGGTGGTGATATCACTCCCACCGACCCTGGTGAGGAGTCCCTTCAGGAACGGTGAGCTTTGGTAAATGGTGGCCAGCTTGGCCTCCGTCTGCTGGACAACGACGATCATCCATCCGCCAAACCCCGCGATGCCCAGTGTCCACCAGAACGCGGGGACCGCAATCATTCCCAGGCTGCGCGTATACACCGAGCGCAGCGACCAGGCATTGACCGGCAATGCGCGCTCCGGCCGGGCCACGCGCTCCGGCAGGCGCAACCACCTGGGGAGTACCGCCGTCCCGGCGACATCGCGCCGCCCAAAGAGCCAGACAGCAACTCCGCTCAAGAGGAGGCACAGCGCCAGCAGGACCAGCAGAGCGCCAATGTTGACGCCATAGCCTGGCACTAAGGGTTTGTTCAGATTGTAGTAGTAGACCGGGGAAATGCGCCCGGCCCACTCGGCATTGGGGATGACCCGGTGGGCCATATCCAGCACGATGAATACCAGGAGCAATCCTGCCGTCCACCCTGCCGCCGTGCCGCGCTCCTGGGTGAACTGGGAGAGCAACAACGCGATGGCTCCAAAGACGCCAGCGAGCAGCGCAAGATTGAGGCCAAAGAGCAACGCATTGCCCAGACCGAAGTCCGCACTCACGCTCTTGCCGCCGGCAAACGTCAGCAGCCCGATGAGCAGGCCCATCGCCAACAACGCCGTCCACATAGCGGCCAGCTTCTCCAACGCCACGCGCCCGCGCTCGCGCGGCAACGAGAGCAGCATATCCAGGGAGCCACGCTCCTCTTCGCCGCGTAGCATGCGGCTGGCCGCCATGAGTGGCCAGATCGTGATCAGCAAAATCAGGAAGCCAATTTTAAAGATCGCATAGCCGCCGGGGGTATCCACCGCTACTGGCTCAGCCAGCCAGGAGAAGGTGCCGGCCAGGCTGACGAGCGAGGCGCGCGCCTGTGGCGTGGTCACCAGTGAGGGGAAGCTGACCAGGACCGTCACCATAAGCAGTCCCATGCCTATACCCCAACCCAGAATAGCAACGCGGAAATCGCGCAGAGTTTTGAGGTAGACGCTCTTAAACCACATGTTCGGCCTCCTTAGCGACCTGGTCGTTGCCCTCGTAGTAGCGCAGGAAGATGTCCTCCAGGCTCGGCTCATGACTGCTCAGGGAGACGACGGGATACTGCGCGGCAGCCTTAATCACCGCGTCCGCTCCCCCCTGCATCTCCAGGCGCAGCGTCTGCCCATCGGCCAGGGTCTCTACCTGTGCCACCCCATCCAGCGCCTTGAAGGCCTCGGCAGGGACCGTAGTGGCGAACGTGATTGTGATGTCGTAGCGTTTGATATCCTTCACTTCGGCGATGCCACCAACGCGTACCAGTTGTCCCGCGCGGATGATGCCTACGCGGGTGCAGGTCTGTTCAACCTCGCTCAAGATGTGCGAGGACAGAAAGACAGAGCGCCCCTCGTCGCGCACTTCTTTGATCATGCGGTCGAACTCCTGCTGGTTGAGTGGGTCCAGGCCGCTGGTCGGCTCATCCAGAATCAGCAGGCGTGGCCGGTGCATAAAGGCTTGAATCAGCACGAGCTTGCGCTTATTGCCAGTCGAGTACTGGCGAAACTTGCGGCTAGGGTCCAGATCCAGTCGCGCGATCAGGTGTTTGAGGTAGGCCTGATCGACGCCCCCACGCAGATGCCCGAAGTATTCCAGAATCTGCCCGCCGCTTAGACCAGGATCCAGCGAAGGTTCGCCGGGCGCATAGCCGATCAGGCGTTTGATCTCTACCGAGTGCTGCCAGCAGTCCAGCCCGGCGATGCGCGCTGTGCCAGCGCCGGCGCGCAGCAGTGCCATCAGCAGGCGAATGGTGGTGGTTTTGCCCGCGCCGTTGGGTCCCAGGAAGCCAAACACCTCGCCCTCCTCCACACTGAAGGAAACAGTGGTAATGCCACGCTTGCTGCCGTAGCTCTTGGTGAGGCCCTCTACTTCGATGATTGCTGTCATAATGTTGTCTTGCCTTTCATGGGGGCGTTACTCAGGCTCCTTGAATTTCTCCAGGAGCTCGGTCAACGATTGCTTGCCCGCCTCGCTCTGGTGCGGGAGTTGCTCCGGCTCCAGCCAGCGCCGGAGCAGATCACTGAGCGCCTCGGTCAGTTGCTCCATAGATAGCATATGTTCCTGTCTGAGGAGATCAGGCGCCTGGATGATGCCAATCTTCAGCGCGCTCAGCAGAAACGTAATGGCTTCAACGGGCAGGTCGCTACGAACCAATCCTGCCTGTTGAAGCTGGGCAATATAGACATCAGCGGTACCCATGAGCTGTGTAAGCATGTCCTGGCTAGAAGATCCGAGAAAGCCATTGAAGATGTCTGATTTGCCTCTGATCATGGCCGCCATGAGTGGATTGGACAGGGCCGCTAACATAGAGTGGGTGGTCAGGCGATGCAGGTACCCGCCCTCTGGATCGGCGGCAATCCGCTGCTTGACATCTTCGCCGAAGCGGTGTTGCTCACGCCAGATGGCTGCGCGGAACAGGTCGTTTTTGTCCTTCCAATGCAGATAGATGGTGCCCTTGCCGACGCCTGCCTCGCGGGCCACGTCGTCAATTGTGGTCTTGCGATAGCCCCAGCGCACCAGTAGCGTGCTAGCGGCATCCAGGATGCGCTCCTCACGAAGCTGGCGTTCGTCAGCATCTTTCTGGCGCTCAGGTGGCTGGCTGGGTTGCGCGTTGCGCGTTGCCATACGTGTTCTTTGCTCTCCTTGTGCGTTGTGACTGAATGACCAGGTGACTAGATTAACTACTTCAGTCATATTGTAGCCAACAACAGGCAAGATGTCAAGAGGAGGTCATTCCCATGGGGAAAACCATCAAAACTTGTACCTTTTTTTCTCCCCCAGCAGCATGGAACGTCATCGCACCCGTACGCGATCTCTTCACGTTCACGCTCCCGGATGGGCACGCAGTGGTACAGGATGTGCCGGATAATCCCAGCGAAGAATCACTGGTTCCGTTACAGATCACCTGGGATCGGGCCGGTTGGCATGTCTCACTTCAACTGGGCAGCACTCAGTCCTTTTTCGGCTTTCCTACCTGTCAGCCTCTGGCGCTGAACGCCAACCTGCTGGGTGATCCCCAGATCACTTCGTCTCTCTCGCTGGATTCGCTCCAATTTTCCTATGCCGTGGGACCAGCGCTGGCGGATGGCTGCGTGGCTGTTGCCACATCCCTCTCTCTCTCCGGCAAGACACCCACGCCGTCTCCATCGCAGATGCAACCTGCCTATCTGCTGTATCGCTTCGGCATCATCCTGGCGGCGAACAGCACAGCGCACCGCTACTGGCCATATTTACCGGTGGCCGATACGTATGAGCAGCAACTGGCGGCGCAAGTCGCGAAGACAGCGCAGAGTATCTAATTGGTGCGCTTGCGTTACCCGAGAAGAGCGAAGCAGAGCATTCAACGTGCTATCGCTTCCTCTCAATCTTCCATTCGCGCACTATGCTGCGCTTCGCATACAGCAGTGGCATATAGGGAGAGGTCCATCCTCCAATAGCCTGCACCAGATCTAGGGAGAGGCCATGCTCTAAAGCGTCAAATGTGAAAAAGTGTCGCAAGTCATGCGGGGAGAGCCGCCGCGATTGGAAGCCGAGCAGCTCGCCGATGATCCCCACGCGCTTGTTGATGGCACGGGTAGTGATGCGCCGACCCGAGTAGCCCTCGAAGAGAGGTCCACTGCTTCTGCCCAGTTGGCCCAGGTAGACCTGGGCGGCGGCCTCGGTGTGTTCCTGGAGCCGGTGGACGTTATGTGTGTGCGTCTTCTCGCTGTAGATCGAGAGCCGGTGGCGACCCAGGTCGATGCTTTCCACATCGAGGGCCACCAGTTCGCTGCAACGCAGGGCGTGCTCGATAAACAGGCAGAACATGAGGGAGTCGCGCGCTGCCAGCAGTTGATCGTGATCGCGGGGGATGCGTTGTGGTGGCGGCGAGGGCATGGTGGTGCGCTTGAGCTTTTCTGCCTGCTGACTGGTGATAGGTGTAAAGGTGGCTTTCTTGCGTCCAACCCGCGTGGGGATGCCCTGGCGCGTGCGCTCCTCGTCCAGGTTGCGTGCGATCTTGCCGGTGTAACCCTTGACGTTGAGGATGGCGGCAAGTTCCAGGCCATCGAGGACGCCCGCGCCCTGAGGAGGCGGGCCGGCCAGTTTGCAGTACTGGTGGATGGTGGCCACGCGCGCTTTGATGGTGCCTATAGCTTCTCCCTTCTCTTCCAACCAGCGCCGGAAAGCGGCGAGCATACCGTAGGTCATGCCGCGCCAGGCCGTGGGGTCGCTGCTGAGGGCCTCGGCAGGGCGCTGGACACCGAAGGAGGCGAGAAAGGCGCTGAAGGCGCGCAAATCGTATCCGTGGCGCAGCAGAGTATTTGGCCGGCATGAGGAGCGATAGGAGGCAAAGACATCATGGCCAAAAGCGCGATTGGCAGCGCGACCAGCGGAGGAGAGGGCACTATCATAGCGATCAGGCATAATAGCAAATTGGGTCATGTCTGAGGCTGGAAGAGAAATAAGGAGAGCGCGTTCCTGCTCGTTGTCGTTCACGGGAGTGTCTCACTTTCTGGCGCTGTATGTGTTGTTTGGAGGCTCAATACTTTCTCTCGCGTGGAGGAGGCTTTTTACGCCCCTCCCTAATTACTCATTTGTAGAGTAAATCGGAACTTAGGTGAGTATAGATGATCTGGCCAGGGCTGTCAAGCCCTCTTTTTGGTCTCCACCGGCGATGATACACATCGCTCGTGCATCTCCTTGTGAGCTATGGGCGTTAGGAAGCGTATCCCTCATTTGAAGCCTGAGTACTCACCACGAAGCCCTGATCTCAGTGTTCGGAACTGTTCAGGCGTGACCTTTTCTGATACCCTGAGATCATGATGCCATGTGAATGCTTAGGCCCCACGGCTCCTATCGATAATTGTTCCTGCCGTTGCTCGATCCACAGATGTGCCGCGCCAGGCCACCTGCTGGTCGGGGCGCACGAGGAGAAGCGAGGCTTCGTAGAGCTTTTCGAGGGTCTGGCCGCGTAGCTCGACGACGGTCAGCGGCACACGACGGGCGATAGCTGACTCGATGAAAGGAACCACGTCGGCGTCATCGTGGAGCCGAAGCAGCGACAAACCGTTCCCCAGCCAATCATAGAGGGACGCGCCATCTGGCAGCCATTGGTGCGGTAGCCGCGCTCCCGGTCGGGCTGTCGGCTCATAGTCCTGACCTTCGGGAAGAGGAGGCGTGCCATCATCTACAATCACCGGTGAGGCATCGTACTGGTAACCCAGCACAATGCCCAGGCTGTGGAACTCGCGGTCTTTGGCGACGCGGATCACCTGAGCGGCTGCACGCCGCGCTCGCTCGCCGACACGTCCTGAAGCCGCCAGGTCTCGATTGCCGAGTTCAGGGGCAAGCACGCTCATATTCGCTGTTGCCTCCCGAATGGTGCGCTCGGCGACTGGTCGCCGTTCAGCCTCATAGCTTGCGAGCAGACCATCTCCTCCCCAGCCAGCAAGCACCGCCGCCAGCTTCCAGCCGATGTTCACGGCATCGCCGATGCCCGTGTTAAAACCGTGCCCGCCCCACGGTGGATTCAGGTGCGCGGCATCGCCAGCCAGGAAGAC
>JALYVR010000324.1 GCA_030853145.1 Chloroflexota bacterium
CCTCCCTCTTATGTCCATGCCTCTCCCCTGCGAACAGCACCATCCCTACATAAAAACACACAAATGACGGTAGTTTTGCCTTGACATGTTCTATCGGCAGGTGATACCCTGCCTGTATGAAAACATAGGTAGACAGTATGTTATTTAGAAATTTAGAGGATGTGATGGCAGACAACTACATTCGTATCACAAACCAGGACTTCGACGAAAAGGTTCTCAAGGCACCTCAGATGGTAGTTGTCGCTTTCCTGGCAAGCTGGAGCGACTCATGCCAGATACTTATGCCAGAGTTTGACGCGGTCGGCAAAGAATACCAGGGGCGCGTTACCTTTGCCACGGTCGATGTGAACGAAGGTACGGCATGGACCAAAGAGTGGAATGTCGAGGGAGTACCCACAATGATCTTCTTCAACCAGGGGAAGGAGATCCACCGCATTAACGGTATCATGATGCGTGACAAATTGCGCCGCCAGGTCGAGGGTGTTTTGATCGCCCTCTGAACACAGAGCGCCGGGCTATTTCAGTATAATGGAGGCAGGGATATTTCGTGGAGCGTGTGTATCCTATTCGCTTAGAAGCATCATTGCATGAGACGATCTGGGGTGGTAGGCGGCTGGAGCGGGACCGCTGGAAGCCGCTTCCTCCAGGCGAGAACGCGATTGGTGAGGCCTGGGAGACAGAGGTCAGCACCAGAGCGCAGAACCAGCCCTACGCGGGCAAAACGTTGGAGAGGCTGGTAGAGGAGCTGGGTCCGGCACTTCTGGGAGAGCAGGCGATAGCGATTTTTGGGCAACGCTTCCCCCTGCTGGCGAAATTCATAGATGCCAACGCTAAACTCTCGGTTCAGGTTCACCCGGACGATGCCTACGCGGCCCGGCACGAGAACGGGAAACTCGGTAAAACGGAGTACTGGTATATTCTTGATGCTGAGCCGGGGGCCGTGATTGTGCATGGCTTCAAAGCGCCGACCTCGCGCGCGGAGGCGCAGCAGGCCATCCAGGATGTAACATTGGAGCACTTACTGCACGAAGAGCCTGTCTATGCGGGCGACGTTATTCTGGTACCCGCCGGCACGGTTCACGCGATTGGCAGTGGTGTACTACTCTACGAGTTACAGGAATATTCCGATATCACCTATCGTATGTATGACTATGGACGTCTGACCGCCACTGGGACGCCCCGCGAACTCCACATCGAACGCTCTCTCGCTGTCTCCTACTACGATGCATCGCCGCGCGTGAAGGTACGGCCGGTGCCACTGGCGGGCGGACCAGGATACGAGGAGCGCTGCCTGGTGGCCTGCCGCTATTTCGTCACGCGCGAACTGGCATTCAAGGGGCCGGGCGCTCTCAATGATACAACCAGGGGAAGCTGCATCATCCTTTCCTCGCTTGGCGCCGAGGTGCGCGTGCGCTATGGAGAGCAACTTGAAGAGAGCGAACGGCTGGCACGCGGGCAGACGATGGTGCTCCCCGCCGCGCTGGGAGCGTATCGCATTGAGGGTACAGGCGCGCTGCTCTTCTCGTATATACCAGCTCCCGGTGACCCGGCATGGCAGGCGTGGGAAGTAGGGCAGGGCGCAGGCTAGCGGCGCCCCTCCACGAAATGGACGAAGCTAGAGGATAGCCATCGCGTTAGGTTTGTCCATTCCTGCGCTTCTTGCGTTCCTCGTCGAGGTCGGTGATGGTGCCTTCGATGATCTTGCTTCCCAGGTCGTCTTCGGCGAATGTCGGCGCTGGCTCTGAAAAGTAGGAGGAGCGCCGTGAGGGGACGCCTCGCTTGATACGATTGACCTCCTCGAACACCTGAGAGACACCGGAGCTAAAATTAAAGACCACCAGCGCCACCGCCAGCCCCCCCCATACAGTAAGGCCGACGAGGAATGTCACGACGCCGCCAATCACCCCATTGATAATACTTTCGTAGATGACGCCTCCCAGGATGGGGAGCCAGAAGAAGCGCACAAGCACCTTCAGCAACCAGTGCGTAAACCAGAATACAGCTTTCACCGGATCAGAGGGCATCTCCCAGGGCGGGAGCAGCTCACGCTTTCGTTTGATTGTTCTCATAACGGAGAACCTCTCTGCTTGCAGCAAGCAATGCTATCACTATCCATATTTTAGCAGGCTTGCACCGTATGCGCTAGTAGGTCTTCATAGAACCCAGGGCTTCCCATTCTAGGGAGGTGATGAATTGGAAAGCCCTGTCACAAAACCAGGGCAATATACATAACTACATTTGGAAGTATTTTTACAATGTATATGAAGGATGGCTTTTCTCAGGTGAGATCTGTAGTCAGCCGCTGGCGCGCTGGGTAAAAGATGCGAGAGGACAGCTCATCTCAGACACACAACTATGAATCAGCAATATGTTGGGGAAGCGTTATAACATAAAAAAGGGAGATGGAAGGTGTGGGCGGACCATGGGACAACGGTTTAAAGAAGTTGGTACAGGCGGCCCCGCAGGATTTCGACACGTTGGTCTTACCGGGATCACTGCTGGTGGAAGAAATGCCAACGGCATTGCCGAACCGAGAGATTTACACTGATGTTTTGCATAAGGTACACTTACAAGGACAGCCGATGCTGCTGCACCTGGAATTTCAAAAGCGCAGTCACAGCAGGATGGCAGAGCGGCTACTGGAATATAATGTGCTGGCGAGTCGCCAGTACGGCCTTCCAGTCTTGTCATGCGTGATATATATAAGTCAGGTCAAGGTTGCAAAAGCGCCGCTGATCTCCGCGTTGCCAGACGGGCAAGAGGTGTTGCGGTTCAACTTCCGGGTCATCAAACTCTGGGAGTTGTCCGTTGATGAACTGTTGAAGGCGGGACACAAGGGCTTGTACCCGCTACTGCCCTTAGCCAGAGATGGCAAACGGCCTGAAGTCGTCGAGACGATGATTACAGACCTGGTTGCCAGCAACGACTATGAGCTGCTGGCATTTGCCTACCTGTTTAGTTCATTGACATTTACTGACCGGGACGATCAGGCCTGGTTGAAGAGGAGGTTCGCCGTGTTTTATGACATCCTGGAAGAGTCCTGGGCCTATAAGGAAATCGCGGAGAAGGCTCGAGAGAAGGCTTGGGAGAAAGGTCTTGAGGAGGGTCTCGAAAAGGGTCTCGAAAAAGGTCTTGAGGAGGGTCTCGAAAAGGGTCTCGAAAAAGGTCTTGAGGAGGGTCAGCAGAATGGGCTAATACTGGCCTTGCTGGCCATCGTCGAGGCACGTTTCCCGGCACTCCTACCACAGGCGCACGCGTCTGTGGAACGCGTGCATGATCCAGTATTGCTGCATCGCTTGATTGTCGCGCTGACCATGGCGCAGAGCGCGGAGGAAGCCAATCATAGTTTGAGCAACGGCAACGCTGCATCATGACCCGCGTATAAGCTAGACGCGCACGCGGTTAGCCGCGAGAGGAATGAAGCAGGACAGAGAAAAAGTGCGTATAGGAAGCAGTCCTACCTGTCATTGTTCCTCCACGTTACCAATACCGGGGCTTTGTACGATCTGCAATAGCTGCGTATCATCATACTGCCAAGAGGGGTGAGCAGCAGGGCGCACGAGAGAGACGAAAAACTCGTTCACGCCGTGACGTGGTTGCAGGGCCAGCTTCGCTACACCCATGGGGGTTAATCCGCTGGCCGCGCCTGCAGCCAGTACGCGGCGTATCGCCGCTACCAGCAGGGCGGGATCGGCCACCTGCCCGCTACGGCGGGCTTCGGCGTCTTCCACCTCGAACAGGGGCTTGAGCAGCGCCAGCACCTGTCCAGCAGGCGCGAGCAGGGTGCAGGCTATAGGAAGCGCGGCCGTGAGCGAAAGATACGAGAGGTCGAGCGTGATGAGGGCGGGAGGCGGCTCCAGGTGGGTTAAGAGAAGATCGCTCAGGTTTGTGCGTTCGAGGTTGCGCACACGAGGGTTGGCGCGCAGGCGCCCGGTGAGCTGGCCATAGCCGACCTCTACGGCGTAGACCAGCGACGCATCATGCTGCAACAGGCAATCCGTGAAGCCGCCAGTGGAGGCACCGCTATCGAGCGCGACCCGCCCAACTACCTCCACGCCGAAGTGTGCCAGGGCGGCCTCCAGTTTATATCCTCCCCGGCTGGCATAGCGCTGGCGACCGCGCACGCGCAGTGTCGCGTCGCACGGAACCAGCATGCCCGGCTTATCAGAGCGCTGCTCGTTGACAAGCACCTGGCCCGCCATGATCCAGCGACGCGCTTCGTCTAGCGTCTCGAAGAGACCTCGCTCAACCAGCAGGGCGGCAAGCTGACATTTACGCATCTATACAACCGTTAAGGTGACACTCTCCTGCCCACTGTCTGTGCGCAGTGTGGTCCAGGGTGTCGTGTTCGACGCATCGGTCTCCAGGTGAAACGGGCCATATACTGGATTATACGGCTGCGTCACTGATGATTGCACGCCCAGAGAAACCGCTCTGGCCGCGACACCTCCGGGAGGGAGATCGAAAGCAGCCAGCAATTGATCGCCAGCGCGCAAGGCTGTAAAGGTACAGGCGCTTTGCATGCTCTGTTGACCACTGCCAGCGGGCAATGGGGTTGCAAACACGGTATAATTATACGTCGTGTGCAGAGCGGACCGCGCAGCCCGCAACATCGTCCAGCGCGTCACCAGCCAGGGAGCCTTACCGCCGTTGAGCGCCATTGTCTGCGCGTTAAGTGGTTGTAGGTCGCTCACAAAGGCGCCCGCAGGCGACGAGGCAGGGTGTTGCGGCTCAGGGGAGACCTCATAGAGACTGAATGGGGGACCGCCCAGGCGCGGCAGTTGAGCGACTGGATGTGCCGTGGCGAAATCGCCAACGAGCGCATTCGTCAGAATGTCATAGGGACCGACAAGCAACAAGGCGGGGCCAGACGTGGGTCCGGGCAGCACAAGGCAGCGCGAGGCATCAAATAGCGTTGTGGGCGTGTGCATGAACGCGCTTAAATATGAAATCGCCGAATGTGTGGCGGGATCAACCGTAACGTAGACACGATTGAGATGACGCTGTTGAGCCAACTGATCAGCGCTGGTAAGCGCATTTCGCAGCGAGTTCAGGTCGTTGTGATAGGGATATGGTTGGAAGCTGCGATCGCTGAACCCACCGCTGCTTGTATCGATCACAGCGGCGGTGCTTCCCACCAGTTGCGTCCCAATCACAAGGACTGCAAGGCCATACATACAATAGCGCAGAATCGCGCCCTGGTGTGGAGAAAGCCAGGGAACAGGCAGGCTTGCCGTGTCTACGCCATCTGCTCCTGTCCTCAGTGCTTGCGAGAACGCCACAACTTTAGCTATAAGAATTCCTACGAGAATAAAGGGGCCGGGCATAAACATGAAAAAGTATTGCGAGTGCAGATCGATAGAGTGCCGTGTGAGGATCAGCAGCGGCACAATTTGCCAGACCAGCAGGAGGGCCAGGCCGCATCGAGCAGGGTCCGCACGCAGTGCCCGCCACCAGCCGCGCACACCGCCAGGAGTGGTGACTGTCTCGGCGTCCTCCGCGCCCGGCGTTTCTGCTTGTTTCCCATCTGGGAACAGCAGGAGCATACTGACCAGGGCAAAGCTGGCCAGAACGAGCAGGACCATCACAAGGCGCAGCCATCCTATCCAGTGGGCAAGCGCGAAGAGGGCGGAGCCTGCATAGGTGGACTGGTGATCATAGGGACTGAGAAAGTACATATAGAAATCGAGCGCCTGCCTATCGATGTGAGCGGGATGTTTCGCCAGTGAGAAGATGGTATGCAGATCGGCGAAGTGTGTAAAGAACTCCCAGAGCACATAGGGGAAAAAGATGATCGCTAATACAACCACGGCGAAGCCTACATCGCGCCAGCGCAGCGTGCCAGGCGCCAGAACCAGCGCGCAGAGCAGAGGGATCGCCAGCAAAAGCGTAATCGCATGCATCTGGTAGAGGATACCGAGCAGGAGCAGGGCAGGAAACAGCCAGCCTTTGCGCCTTTCCACGACGCCCAGGTAGAGCGCAAACAGAAAGAGGATCACAAATGGGGGCATCAGATTTGGCTGCCAGATGAAACGCGCATAATTGAGCGGTTTGGCTGCGGTCGCGTAGAGGAGCGCGGCCATGATGCCCGCGAGGCGGCCATAATAGCGGCGCGTGAAGAAGTACGTCAGCACAATTGCAGCAACCGTAAACAGGCCCACCATCAC
>JALYVR010000325.1 GCA_030853145.1 Chloroflexota bacterium
GGCCGAGGTCGTGCTGAGGGAAGAAGGTCAGGTTGAAGCCGACGAAGAGGAGAGCGAAGCTGAGCTTGCCGAGGCGCTCGTCGAGCATCCGGCCGCTGTACTTGGGGAACCAGTAGTAGATCGAGGCGAACACCGCGAACACCGACCCGCCAAACATGACGTAGTGGAAGTGGGCGACGATGAAGTAGGTGTCGTGGAGCTGGAAGTCGAGCGGGGGCTGGGCGAGCATGACCCCGGTGATCCCGCCGATCAGGAACATGGTGAGGAACCCGAGGCTGAAGAGCATGGCTGTGTTGAGGGTGAGCGTCCCCTGCCACATCGTGCCGATCCAGTTGAAGAACTTGATCCCGGTGGGCACGGCGATCAGCAGCGACGTGGCCGCGAAGAACGGCAGGAGCACGGCGCCGGTCGTGTACATGTGATGGGCCCACACGCCCATCGACAGGCCGCCGTTCGACAGGGTGGCGCCGATCATGCCCTTGTAGCCGAAGACCGGCTTCTTGGACATCGTGGCGAAGACCTCGGTGACGACGCCGAAGTAGGGCAGGGCCAGGATGTACACCTCCGGGTGCCCGAAGGACCAGAAGAGGTGCTGCCAGAGCACGGGGTCGCCGTTGTAAGCGAACTGGTAGAAGTGCGTGCCCAGGTGGCGGTCCAGCAGCAGCAGCAGCGCGGCGGTGGTCAGGCTAGGCAGCGCGAAGAGCAGCAGGAACGATGTCACCAGGGTCATCCACGAGAACAGCGGCATGCGGTTGATCGACATGCCCGGCGCGCGTAGCTTGAGAATGGTCACGATGAAGTTGAGCGCACCGGCAATGGACGAGATACCGAGCAGCAGGACGCCCAGAATCCAGAAGTCCGCGTTCATCGCGGGCAGCGTCGTCGAGCAGCCGGTGGTGCCGCAGCCGTATGCCAGCTCGGTCAACGGCGCGTATGAGAACCAGCCTGCGTTGGGCGCCGAGTTGAAAATGAAGCTCGACTGCAAGAAGAGGCCGCCGAAGAGCACGATCCAGTAGCCGAACGCGTTCAGGCGCGGGAAGGCCATATCGCGGGCGCCGATCATCAGCGGCACCACAAAGTTGCCGAAGCCGGTGAGCATGGGCATCACGAACAGGAAGATCATCGTGGTGCCGTGCATTGTGAAGAGTTCGTCGTACGTTGTTGGGTTCAGCACCTTGCCATCCGGCGCTGCCAACTGAGTGCGGATGAGCAGGGCCTCTAAGCCGCCAACCACGAAGAAGAAAAAGGCCGTCGTCATGTACATGATGCCGATCTTCTTGTGGTCGGTGGTCATCACCCACTCGCCAACATAGGTGTCGCTTAAGCGCCTTCGTCCCGCCACACCTGGCGTTTGAACGATAGTGCGGGTTGCCATTGGCAATTCCTCCGAAAATCCAGCCCCACAAGCCTGGGGTAGAAGCCTATCAGATTATTTCAGGTTCTCCAGGAAATCCACCAGGGTACTGATCTGGCCAGGTGTAAGCTGCCCGATGATCATATCGCTCCCTGGTTTCACCCCTTGCGGGTCCTGCAACCATTTCGTCAGATTAGCGGGCGTATTCTCCAGCACGCCGCCCGCGATCAGGTCGCGGCCACCGAAGTGCGTCAGGTTCGGCCCAATCAGGGCCGTGGCCTTGGGGTCCTGGAAGCTGCTCAGGTTGATACCGACAATGCCATGGCAGGCGGTACAGCCCATACTCTTAAACAGTTTCCCGCCCGGCGTGTTCGCGGTTGCCGCCTGATCTTGCTGCTGGCCGCTGACCCAGGTCAGGAAATCGTTATTTGAGAGGACATGCACGTTGAAGTCCATGTGGGCATGCTGCGCGCCACAGAACTCGGCGCATTCGCCGCGATAGATGCCAACCCTGTCTCCCTGGAACCACTTTGAGTTATTATGGCCCGGTACAACGTCGGTCTTGCCGGTCAACTCAGGTATCCAGAAGCTGTGAATAACGTTGTTTGAGCTGAGCTGAACCTCTACCGCGGTGCCCACCGGGACATACAGGTCATCGGCGGTGGTGATCTTCTGGTTCGCGTAGTCGAACTCCCACCACCACTGGTGCCCAACGGCGGTTATCTGGAGGGTGCGGCTGCCCGCGGGAGGATCGGCCAGGACGAACATCGTACGGATCGTAAATACAAGCACGGCGAACAGAAAGATGGAGGGCGCGATGGTCCACCAGATTTCGAGTTTGGTGTTGCCATGCGTCTGCCTGGGCGTCGGCATGTTCGGGCGCTCACGGTAGCGAATGATGGACCAGATAAGTACGCCCTCAACGATAACAAACACAAGGGTAGCTACCACCAGAATGAACCAGAACAGGATAGATTCTTCGTTGGCAACAGGCCCCGCCGGGTTTAAGGTGGAGGGGGGCGTGCCGCCACAGGCTACGAGCAGGAGCGAGGATAAAATCAGCGTTGAGAGCACAAGCCCCCAACGGTTCATCCCGCGAATTCTAGGCATCCTCACTTCTTGATCTCCTAAAAAAAGAAATTATGTATTTTGGCAAAAAACGCCATTTTCATTGACATACGCTGCATAGTGTAGTTATTCTCCCTGAAAAGCACCTTGCAGGCTTTTTCTCTCACCTTACAGTGGCCTGAATAGAGCGGCGTGCTTCATTCAGGCAGGCGTCATTCAGGTAATTGTAAGGTGTGGCCTGTAGCTTGCAAGGAGCGTATGCAGGCGTGGCGCCGACAATAGCAGAAGCTTTTCTGCGGCTACCGAAGTCACCGGAAGCGCTCGTTCTTATTTGTTACTTCATTAGGAGCTAATGTATGAAGATCATACGCCGCATCGCGTGGGTGGCAGTGGGCTTTACCTATTTCCTGGTTGCCCTGGGTGGCACCGTGCGCGTGAACAACGCGGGCCTGAGTTGCCCCGACTGGCCACTGTGTTTCGGCAAGCCGTTCGCCTTCCCGGATGCCGGCGCGCTGCTTGAGGAGTCGCACCGCTACACGGCCTCCATCGTCAGTGTGCTGATCATCCTGGTGGCGGTCTGCGCGTTGCTATGGGCGCGCCAGGCTCGGCAGGTGCTGTATCCAGCCCTGATCGCGCCTGTGTTGCTGGTGATCCAGATCGCGCTTGGTGCTCTCACGGTGCTCTGGAAGCTGCCACCGGAGATCATCGCGGCGCACCTGGGTGTGGCGCTGGCGATCTTCGCAATGGTGATTACGGTAGCAGTCATGGCCGGTACAGCCGCGCCGAGCAGAGAACTTCCCGAGAAGACGCGCAAGTTCGCGCGCCTGGCGATCACCAACGCGCTGCTCGTCTACCTACTTGTGCTCAGCGGTTCCTATGTGGCTAACTCTGGCGCCTCCCTGGCCTGCCCCGGCTGGCCCCTGTGCGGGCAGGCGCCGGCGTGGACCATCCAGTATCACCTGGCGGATGTCAACATCTTGCATCGCCTCTTCGCGACGTTTGTGGGCCTGGTGCTTATCTGGACGCTCTACGCGGCGTGGCGCCGGCGTAAGGTCGCTCCTGGCCAGTCCTGGGTCGCTATCGCGGCCGGCGTGCTCTTCGTGGCGCAGTCTATCGTGGGCGGCCTGATCCCCCTATTGAACAAGCCAGTGTTTATCGCGGGCCTGCACTTGGCGCTGGCCAGTGCCGTCTGGGGCACGCTGGTGATCCTGGCTGTGCTCGCCGCACGCCAGTTGCGCGCTGCGCCGCAGGGAGCGGAGTTGGAGGAGCTGGAGGTAGCGGCGGAGAAGGAGACGGTGGAAGTTGGCCCGGTGCGGCAGACCATTTCGAGCTATGTCAACCTGATGAAGCCGCATGTGACGGTGCTGCTGCTCGGCGTCACGGTGGCGGCGATGACGATTGCCAAAGGGGCCTTGCCTTCTCTTGGTCTGACGCTGGCTACCTTGCTGGGTGGCGCGATGGCCGCTGGCAGCGCGAACTGCCTCAACTGCTATATCGACCGCGACATCGACCAGATTATGGGCCGCACCCAGCGTCGCTCGCTGCCGGCAGGTCGCGTGCAGCCGCTGCAAGCTCTGATCTTCGGCATCGTTCTGGCCGTGGCTTCGTTCGCGGTGCTGACGGTGTTTGTGAACCTGCTCAGCGCGGTGCTGGCCTTCTCGGCCATCCTGTTCTATGTCTTCATCTATACGATCTGGCTCAAACGCTCGTCCGCGCAGAATATCGTGATTGGCGGGGCGGCCGGCGCCGTGCCGGTGCTCGTGGGCTGGGCGGCGGTCACGAACGGCATCTCGCTGCCGGCAATCTGGCTCTTCGCGATCATCTTCTACTGGACGCCGCCGCACTTCTGGGCGCTGGCGCTGCTCATTCAGAAGGACTACGAGAAGGCCCATGTCCCCATGCTGCCCGTGGCGATGGGCGAGGCGGAGACGCGCAAGCAGATTTTCCTCTACTCGCTGCTGCTGCTAGCCGTCACACTGGTGTTGTTCGGCATGCACGCTATGAGCTACATCTACCTGGTGTCCGCAGTCGTCCTGGGTGGTATCTTGCTCTATATGGCGATCCGCCTCCTGCGCGATCAGACGAAGCGCTGGGCGCGAACTCTCTTCTGGTATTCGAATTGCTACCTGGCGCTGATCTTTACCGCCATGGTGCTTGATCGCGTGCTCCTCCATTAACAGCGCTTTATGGCAACGCCGCCTGCGCAGCTTCAAGCGCGCAGGCGACGCTGGATAGTCGGCAATAACGGTTTAGCTAGAAAAGGAGAATGAGCGTGAACTGGCGATTGGCTTCGCGCCTCTCCGTGATTACGATGGCTGTGTTGGTAGTGGTGGTGGTCGCGCTCCTGGGCGCACGCAATAGTCTGGGAGGCAGCGTGGCTCCCATTAACACTCCCAGCGCCAATCAGTCGGGCCTGCAAGGAACCGATCTCGACGGCAAGTTGGCTCCCGATTTCCACCTGAAGGACCAGTTCGGCAAGCCGATCTCGCTTTCGCAGTTCAAGGGCCAGCCCGTGGTGCTGACATTTATGTATACGCACTGCCCCGATATCTGCCCCCTGACCGCCGAGAAGCTGCATACTGTGATGCAGAGCCTGGGTCCCGATGCCGCACACGTGGGCGTGATCGCCATCAGCACCGACCCCAAGCGCGATACGACCGCTGCGGCCCTGACGTTCTCAATGACGCATAAGATGCAGGACTACTGGCACTTCCTGATCGGCTCCAGCGAGGCGCTCTCGCCCATCTGGGAGTCCTACAGTATAGACGCCGAGGCGATCAGCGCGGCTGGCACCGTGACGCACTCGATGGTCCTCTACATGATCGATGCGCAGGGCCGCGAGCGCGTCTTGCTGGACAATGACTTCACGCCCACGCAGTTGACGGCGAATCTGAGGATGCTGCTGAAGGAATGAGGGCGGGTGCTCTATACGCGTGTATACCATGAATGCGCCTCTTCGCAAGGGGAGATGTGTGAGAGGTAGAGGTGCCGTTTACAAGCCATTCGTTGATACGAAATCACTATCGAACAGCCTGATGAAGGGCAAATAGGTCATGTGTCGTGTGGGAACAGGGCGCCCGCAAGGGAACGCCCTACATCTCTGACCGAGGGAAGATGGCGCGGCGATGGGGACCAGCACCCGTGGCAGCTTCTATCACTCATCCGGTCATTCGAACGAGAGCGTCGAGAGCAGAGGTCAGAGGTGTAGGGGCGTTCCCTTGCGGGCGCCCTGTTCCAAACCCGATATTGCGCTCCCTATGGAGTAGCTGCTCTGCTATACTGTGGATGAGACATCCAGGAGCATTTTGCAGCCGAATTGCGCGAGCATCATATTATGGTACGGGGATGGCAATAGTGAGTAACCACTGATCCCAGGACCAAAGACAGTGGGGCCATACTTCTTCTCTTGTTTCTCTTTCTGCATTCCTTGCAAAAGCAGTTTGAGATCTCTCTCTTCATAGGACACCTCAATCGTATCCGGCACCAATAAGGCTTGAGTAGCCAAACTGCATCGATACCCACAGCAGTCTGTATTCCAACGCGGTCGCGCGCACCTTCTACGATAGTCTGGGGCGCGCCGTTGAGACGCGCACGCCGGGATCGAGCGCAGGCGATGGAACTGGTGCAGTGGTCCGATAGCACCTCGACCACCGAGTGGTACATCTACGACAGCTCCGGCGAGCGTGTGCTGCGCCGCTCCTCGCATGGAGGCGCCACGAGCCTGACG
>JALYVR010000012.1:0-1694 GCA_030853145.1 Chloroflexota bacterium
GCTGTAACCATCTCTGCACAATTGCAGGTGGCACAGAATATTGCCAATGCGCGGCACAGCATGCTATAGTACGATCTCACGTTCGATTTCTACACCCGTGTATCTCGTATAGTGAGGAAGAGTACAGCAGGATGGTTTTCCAGGGACCAAAACGCGGCAAGCAAGCGGCACACAGCCAGACACATATATTCACGGCCAACGCGCAGCAGCTCGCGGCCATCGCCCACGCGCAGGGTCCGGCGGCCTTTGTGGCGGCGGCGGGTACCGGCAAGACGTCGATCCTCGTGCAGCGACTGGTGCGCCTGATCGCCGACGAAGGGGTTGAGCCGGAACTGATCTTATGCGTGACCTTTACGCGGGCGGCCGCCAACGAGATGGAGAAACGCGCGCTCAAAGCGCTGAAGGCGCGGGGACTGGCAGCCGGCGACGTGAAGGGGCTGCGGGTGGTAACCTTTCATGGCCTGGGGCACCAGATGCTGCGCGAGAAGCTCAAATGGAAGCCGCAGGAACTGAACCAGCGCCTGGTGAGCGGCGATCCACGCCAGTGGCTGGCCGAGGACATCATACGTCCCTGGCGCAGCAACCGCACCAGGGGCATGAACTGGGATGTCGAGATCCTGGATGTGCTGAACGCGGTGGACCGCGCCAAAGAGGGCCTGGTTAAGCCAGAGGCGGCGGCGACATTCTTCCGCTCGCAGATGGGCATCGATATGGAGCTGGCCGAGCGCTACCAGGACTTCTTTACGCGCTACGAGCAGACCAAGCAGAAAGAGAAGCTCTACGACCTCTCCGACCTGATCTACGTGCCACTGCTGCTGTTGGAGAGTAGCCCGGCCTTCCGCAAGAGCTGGCAGGGGCGCTACCTCTATCTCCAGGTTGACGAAACGCAGGACACCAACCCATCGCAGTACCAGCTCGTCCAGCACCTGGCCGCGCCACACCACAATGTGGTCATCGTTGGTGATCCCGACCAGGCGATCTACCAGTTTCGCGGGGCCAGCCCGGAGGCCTCGATCCTCTCGTTCGGCAAGATGTATCCCCATGGCAAGATCTACCTCATCGAGCACAACTACCGCTCGACGCCACAGATCCTGGAGGCCGCCAACAACCTGATCAGCCATAACGAGGCCACGCCTGGCTTCAAGAAGGCCCTGCGCGCCACCCTGCCCAATGGCGCGCCCGTGCAGGTCACGGCCTACGACGATCAAGAGAGCGAGGCCAACGGCATTGCCACCCGCGTCGCCACGCTCAAACGCACCTGGCACGAACAGCAGGAGCCGCTGTCGTATCGCGACATCTTCGTGCTATCGCGCACCAATCATCACCTTGCTTCCCTGGAGATCGCCATGGCGCGCAACAGCATCCCCTATCGCACCGTCGGCGGCTCATCCTTCTTCAAGCGCAAGACCACCCGCGATATGCTGGCCTACCTGGCATTGATCGACGGCGTGCGTATCCAGCAGGACTACCTGGCCGCGCGCAACGGACCACAGCCGGCCAGGTGGGACGATGTCTTCACCCCCATCCACTGCGGCGAGCAGAACACGGCCTTCCGCGTGGTAGCCAATATCCCCTCGCGCGACTATTTCACGCGCACCACAAAGTCGTCCCACCGCTTTACGCCGACGTTCTTCGGCACGCTGAGCGCGCAGGCCGGCGGGCGACCCCTGCTCCAGTTCTGCGAAGAGCAACCC
>JALYVR010000012.1:1704-20010 GCA_030853145.1 Chloroflexota bacterium
ACCCTACGTCGTGCCAGGAGAGCAGCAACTCGCGATCAAAGACTTCATCAAGCTCATCAAGGGCGTGCAGGCCCAGTGCCATAACCAGCCCGCCGAGGCCATCACGCTGCTGCGCCAGGCGGCCTACGATCTGCACCTGCGACTCAGCGACGGCAAGCACAGCGACGAGGAGCAGGAAGATGAGCCGGGAGCGCCCAAACACCGCGACGAGGCCAAACTGGAGGCCAGGTACGATGAGATGGAAGAACTGCTGCAGATCGCCAGGCGCTACCACAGTATCCGGCACTTTCTCACCGGCATGGCCCAACTCAAGGAGCAGGCCGAGACGAGCAGCAAGAACAAGCGCGACTGCGTCCACCTGATGACGGTCCACCAGGCGAAGGGCCTGGAGAGTCCCGTGGTCTTCGTGATGGGCTTGACGGAGGGCATCTTTCCCCACCGGCTCTCATACACTATGGCCGAGGATGGCCCCATCGTGTTATCGGGCCTGGCTGAGGAGAGGCGCCTGGCCTACGTGGCTTTTACGCGCGCGCAGAAACTCCTGTTTCTCACATGTATCCTTCGTTACCGGGGTAGCGACGCTATTCCTTCGCGCTTCATCCAGGAAGCCGACCTCAGTCCGACCGGCGAAGACGGCGTATTAAACCCATACCTGATGTACCGTGATGGCGCGCCACGCAAGCTAAGCCCACTAATCACAACCCCCACATTATTTGAGGGCTAACAACTTGACTTCCTGGCAGGCCCATGGTATTCTTTGGCATAGAAAAATGTAACAGTAGTTTCAAATCAGTAGCATAATGGGGTGCTACGTTCGTTGAACGGTTTGACACGCGCTAGCGTATCAGGAGGATTACCGTGGACTTTCGTATCTCTCTCGTTGGGTTACTGATAGGTATCCTTGTTGGCCTGACAGGCATGGGGGGCGGCTCTTTGCTAGCGCCGATCATGATCCTCTTTTTCCGGATACCGCCTGTATGGGCAGTTGGGACCGATATTGCCTATTCCACAGTGACCAAAGCTGTTGGCTCCATCATGCATATCCGCCAGAAGGATGTCAACTTCAAGGTTGCGCTCTGGCTGGCCTGCGGCAGCGTACCAGCCACGCTGCTAAGCATTGGCCTGGTACAATATATCCGCAAACACTATGGGGACACCATCAACGGCGTCATCATCCACGCTATCGGTTTTACGCTGCTCTTCGTCGCTGTCATGCTCCTGATCAAGCCGTACCTGATGAAATACCTTGAACGGAGAAAGCTGGCAGCGGGCAAGCAGAGAGCAGAGCAGGGTGAAACTGCGAGCGCCGAGAAAGAGGGGCTGTGGGTCCGGCGCTATCGCCCTTTGGTCACGATACTGGTTGGCGCGGTCGTTGGCTTCCTGGTAGGTCTGACCTCGGTGGGGAGCGGCACCCTGATTATCGTTTCGCTGGCCTTCCTCTACCCCCGGCTCACACCCAAAGAACTGGTCGGCACCGATATCTTTCAGGCCTTTATGCTGCTGGCGGCCGGTGTTGTCGGCTATATCGGCGCCGGAACCATCAACTGGCCTGTCGCCGGCCTGCTGCTGCTTGGCTCGCTGCCAGGCGTGGTGATCGGTAGCCGGGCCAGCAAATATATGCCAGACCGTTTCATGCGCCCGGTATTAGCCACCGTGCTGGTGATCTCTGGCTGGAAGCTGATCTAGTGCTGAAAAAACCTGTTCTTCGCGAAGGCGATAGGCTAGCCTACCTCGCCTATGCCTAACAAGCGCTATCGACGCCAGGCAGGCTATACGTTACAATAGCCAGGGCGGTTGGTCCCTGGCTATTGTAACGTATGTATTTACCTGAGAGTTGACATAATGATAGCATGTCCTCGTTGCGCCTTTGCGAATACGGAACAGAGCCAGTACTGCGAGCACTGCGGCGCCCTGCTCAGAAACGAGCAGGCCAGCCTGGAAACACAGTTGGTATACACTCTCCTGCCGCCGCCGCCACCAGCGCCGTCAGAGTACATAACACCATCACTGCCAGCAGGATACGGCCTCTACCCTCCTCCACCTCCATATGATCCTATGCGCTCCCCTTCTAGCAGAACCGGTGGTATTGTCAGCACTATCATACGAGCCACCCTCTACATCATAGGTGTATTCATTGCGGCATTCGGCCTGTTTGGAGCGCTGGCGCCAACCGGTAGAGGTACTACTGGCATAGCGCTTTTATGTGGCTTCTGTCTCTTACTCGTGGGGATTGCCATTCTTGTAATTCTGCTTGTACGCCAGAGAGTGCCGCGCTTACGCTGGTGGCAACGGATTCTCGGACTGGTTGTGGTAACAGTGGCTGCCCTCGTCGTAACGATCATCCAGGGCGCCTCGATTGGCATAAACTCTTATGATCCAGTATCAGATTTCCTTTTTGGCAGCATTGTATGTGTATATGGGCTACTCCTGGCCACGGTCGCTATATTATAGACCTATAGACCCTCATTTTTGCTTCCTGCTCTTTACATCTCCAGGACCTTTTCTAGTATCCGGCAAATACCCCCTTGCGAGGCCAACATCCCTAAGCAAACCAGGGGCGCACACCCTCATTCTACAAACTTTAAGGCGCCTGCTTATCGTACATTTGAGTGCATCACGATACACAAGAAAATGAGAAAGCGTTAGTAAGTTTTTTACTAATAAACTCAACGCAACTTTTTTGATACGACAATGTGCGCGAAAAACATAATTTTTTCGTCGCTAAACGTTGACGTTGGGTCAGTTAGCTGGTATTATGAGCATAAGAGTTGCGCTATGAGCTATTTCAACAGTAAGGTCTGAGAGATGCAAGAACCGGAAACCTGGCGAGAACTACTTCGCGGAATTATCAGCGACAGCCATGAGAAGCAGCGTATCGCTGATGAGTTGGGTATCAGCCCAATTACGCTGACGCGCTGGACCAACCGTGAATCGGACCCACGCCAGCAGAACCTGCGGCTATTGCTCAAAGCACTGCCTCAACACCGGGAAATGCTTCTTGAGTTGATCCCAAAAGAGTTTGATGATTTTACGGCCGCAGCCATCGATGATTCGACGAAAGAGATCCCATCCGCTTTTTACGCGCGTGTCTTTATCGCGCGTGGCTCCACAGCGGAGGCTCTGCGCTTCTGGTCCATCTGTAACCTCATTCTGCAGCAGGCTCTGGGGCAGCTTGATCCCGACCGCCTGGGGATATCCGTCAATGTTGTGCGCTGCATGCCGCCACAGAATGGCAAGGTTCGCAGCTTGCGCGAAAGTGTTGGCCTGGGAACGCCGCCGTGGATTGGCGACCTGGAACAGAAAGCTATGTTCCTGGGGGCAGAGTCACTGGCAGGATATGTCGTCACCTCATGTCGTCCAAATACCATCCAAAATGTAGAAGAAGACCAGTTCTTGATACCCGCCCAGCGCGTAGAGCACGAGAAGAGCGCGGCAGCCTATCCCATCCTTTACTCCGGTCGCATCGCCGGGTGCTTTCTAGTCTCCAGCACGCAGCCGAACTACTTCCTCTCGCAGTCCCGGCTCTCGCTCATCCAGAGCTATGCCGACCTGATCGCGCTGGCATTTGAGCCTGAGGAGTTTTACGACCCACAGTGCATAGAGTTGCGCGTGATCCCATTACATGATGAGCAGAGGAAGCAATTCGCCAGCTTCCGGCAACGCGTGGCCCAGGCCATGATTAAAGCGGCCCAAAAAGGGCGCCCGATCAACAACATCCAAGCGGAACAATTGATCTGGCAGCAATTGGAAGAGGAACTCCTGGAGCTATCAGCCAACACCATAGAATAAACACGTAAAAATATAGAAGTGTGCGTATGTTTGAAGATTTTGCCCAGGTGCTCGATACACGCTGGACACAGACCTGTATCGGCGGCGGTTCTCTGCATATTACAGACTCAGTGCTGCGCATGGCTCTGGAGCCAAAGCGGTCCGGGGAATACGCCGATGCTCAGATTGACGATTACGCCAACCTGTCACGCTCAGCCTTCCCATGGCGCCCACCCCTGCGTATGGAGGTGCGGGCGCGCTCATCGCTCCCCGCCGCGTCCGCCGCCAGCACCAGCGAGAGTCCAGGCATCCTGCGCGGGACAGCCGGTTTTGGTTTCTGGAACTACCCCTTCTCAGTACGAGGCGATATCCTGATGCTGCCAGAAGCTGTGTGGTTCTTTTATGCCTCTCCGCCGTCCAACATGGCCCTTGTACCCCAGGTGCCCGGCTGGGGCTGGAAGGCCCAGGTGATCCATAGCATGCGCCTGGGTACGCTGGCCGCGACGCTACCAACGGGCCTGGCCGCGGCGCGCGCGCGGCTCACCGGCGAGACACAACCAGCCGCGCGCTGGCTACAACGTCTGAGTGGGGCGCGCGAGGCCCTGCTCAACGTCGACATGACCGCCTGGCATAGCTATGTGCTTGAATGGCTCCCTACAAAGGTGCTCTTCTTCGTCGATGACCGGCTGGTATTACAGGCCTCGCCCCCGCCAACGCGCCCCCTCGGCTTCGTGGCCTGGCTCGATAACCAGTACGCCGTTGCTACCCCGCGCGGCGTGCTGCGCTTCGGAGCCACCGCCACCGCTGCCGAGTGGTGCGAGTTAGATTCGATCAGGATTGACGCGCTCTAGCTTACTTCTCGGCCAGAGGCAACACCTCGTCAATAATGCCATACTCCACTGCCTCAGGCGCGCTCATATAGAAATCACGCTCGGTGTCGCGCTTGATGCGCTCCAGAGACTGGCCGGTGTGATGGTGAATGATCCCATTGATGACATCGCGAGTATACAGGATCTCGCGGGCCTGGATATCAATGTCCGTGGCCTGCCCACCGATGCCGCCCTGGATCAGTGGCTGGTGCAGGTGGATGCGCGCGTTTGGGAGCGAGCGGCGCAGGCCATGATCACCGGCTAGCAGCAGGATCGTACCGAAACTGGCGACGGAACCGACGCAAGTGGTGGCGATCGGGCAGGTGAGGCTGCGCATGGTATCGTAGATCGCCAGGCCAGAAACTATCACGCCGCCGGGCGAATTAATGTATATGTTGATCTCGCGCTTGCTATCCTCGGATGCCAGGAACAACAATTGCGCTACCACCAGGCTGGCTAGCCCATCCTCAATGGGGCCGTTGACCATGATAATACGCTCCCGCAGCAGGCGAGAAAAGATGTCGTAGGCGCGCTCGCCACGCCCGGTCGTTTCAATAACTGTAGGTACAAGCAGACTTGATGCCATGATAATCCTCCTTATATCGTGCGCGAACGCACAAAGTAGTAATGAATAAGCGAACTTTTGCCGGTTGCTCCCTGATCCAGCATGCCAACCAGAAACCAGCCTTTGCCGCCCATTTCATTCAAGCGCTCAGCGTCCAGCAACGCCTCTTCACGTGCGTCAATGGTCAGTACCTGATACTCCCAGGCGGCCGGCTCGGCCTGCACCTGTTCGTATACCATAGGAATATGTAGAGGGGGACGGACATCCTCTTGTCCGTATACAATAGGTGTCTTGTGAAATGGTGCCGTCATATGCATGATCGCTCTCTCCTTAATCCGCGTAGGGGCGATGGCTTCGGCTCCTCTTGCCCGCCAACAATGCCTGCCGACAATGCCTCGCCCGTGGACAACCGATATACCTGTGTCGGCCAACGCGCTGCCGGTACGTCGATTCGGTATGCCTTGACTATAGCACGCTCATAGCGTACACTGGAAGCTGAAAGATATGCTGTTAGCATATCTCCATTGTCAGGCATGCTATGAGCATAGGAGAGATAAACATGGATGAGTCACGGGCCATCGACTTACAGGAGATCATGGGCCGGGTGATCAGGCGCGAGCGCCAGGACCGGCGCATGACCATCAAGGATTTAGGCGAGAAGGCGGGGCTATCCGAGATCTACGTCGGCGAGATCGAGCGCGGGCAAAAATACCCATCCGCCAAAGTGCTCGAAAGCATCGCCACCGCGCTAGAGATGGGCATAGCCGATCTGCTGGAACTTGTGGCGGAGGAAATTCGCCGCGAGCGCGAGCCACAGGTGACGAACGCCATCGGTTTTACCCTGCCCATTCCCGGCCAGGCGCGCCGCTTGACCGTCAAGAAGATAGTTAACATGCTTGACGAAGGGGATATCGAGAGCGTGGCTAACTTCAGCGCCTTCTTGCTCTCCAAACACACCATATAGGTAGAGCAAAGGGGTTTTCTACCAGGGAGATCCGCCTCCATCGGCCACAGGACTGAACCTGAAAGCCGCGCTTATCCGTGTTAACAGGGATGTCATGATGCGACAGCATTTCCTTTTCAGGATACAAGGAGGTTATCAGAGATGAGTATTTCTTTAGGGCAGTTAATTATCTGGATTCTCATTGCCCTGGTCGTCGGGGTCATAGGTGAATTGATCGCGCGCAGGCGCACACCAGGGGGTATAATCGGCGCGGCCATACTTGGTTTTCTGGCCATTTTCCTCATCGTTGGAGTCTTCCATTTCTCTATCAGAGGCGAGCCAGCGATTGATGGCGTACCATTGATTAGCTCTATAATTGTTGCCGCCATTCTTGTCTTTATCTGGAGCGCCTTTGCATACCGGCGCATAGCGCCCCATGCCTCACGATATTATCGCCGTGGAACTTACGCGCGCCGCCCTCGCCGCCGTCGCCGGTTCTGGTAATAGCATTTTTAAGAGACAAGCAACCGGTCCCTTCACGCGAAGGGATCGGTTGCTTGTCTCTTTATAGGACGAGAACGGGCTCCCACAGCGCGCTATAGCTGCTCAAATACATGCCCGGCGCGCTCCAATACCTCGCAAGCATGGGATAGAGCGTGTGCGCGCACCAATAGGTAGTCGGTATCAAAGGTCGAGAGCGCGAAGATGGCTATGCCGCTATCGGCCAGAGGCACGGCCAGCGAGGTCAGGATGCCGGTAAGCGCGAAGTCCAGCGGCCCCCGCACCTTGATCGCGCGCCAGCCTGGCTGACACTGCACGCCAGGTGGCACGACAGTCGCGGGGCAGACAATCGATAGTTCGTCCGCAGTATAGGTGATCGAAAGCAACGCTCGCTCTTCCCAGGCCCAGGCCGGGACCTCCTGGGTAGGCGCCAGCCGGCACACACTAAGCTCATCTGACAGTATGGATAGCTTCATAGTTCCCTCGTTTTTCACTATTCAGGATTGGCCTTGACATCATAGCGCATGAATGGTAATGTTGCTACCAACCAGATTAGCATGTTGCGCATTCAGGCAAAAGGAAACGAACTTGAGTTGCTACGAATTCATGATAAACGCGTATATCCAGATGAGCGCTTTTACCGCATAGGCGAGCACGCCGGGCCTATGCGGTAGAACGTGGCACTCTTCGATGATGAGTCTGCTCGCACATATGCGAGTAGCCCACTCCTTGTTCGCACTCATCACACAGCTTTTGCTACATTTCTCGCATTTTTCTGCGGCGTGTGTCGCCGGGACACCTCTCATTGGTGGCTGTCCTGCGGTACCGCCGGTTGTGTTGCGCGTATCCTCCGCTCACTGGCTACGTCCTCTCCCATCAATGAGAACCTGTCTCAACGCTTCCAGCCTGTTCGCCTATTGCCAAACAAAGACAGCGTTCTACATGTTGAAGAATGGGAGTAAAAATATGCCAACACCACAAAACACTGTACACGAAGCTGAGGACAGCGTCCCACCTCCTCGTGCGCGCCCATTATGGCGCAACCGGGACTATGTGCTGCTCTGGAGCGGACAGTTTGTATCCTCATTTGGCTCGGAGGCCTCGTTCCTGGCCTTTCCACTGCTCATGCTCGCACTGACACATTCACCTGCCCAGGCGGGTCTGCTGGGAGTGCTGCGCAGTCTACCCTTCGCGCTCCTCTGCCTGCCGGCTGGCGCGCTGGTAGATCGCTGGGACCGCAAGCGCGTCATGATCCTGTGCGATAGCGGGCGCGCCATCGCCCTGGGCAGCATTCCGCTCGCCTACGCGCTCGGTCATCTCCCGCTGGTCCAACTCTACCTGGTCGCCCTGATCGAGGGGACGCTGTTCACCTTCTTCACACTCGCGGAGACGGCCTGCCTGCCAAATGTGGTAACAAAGGAACAGTTGTCCACCGCCATCGCGCAGTCGCAGATCATCGATGCCTCCTCGCTGCTGGTTGGACCGGCACTGAGCGGCATCCTGTATGGCATTGGCAGGGTAGTGCCTTTCCTGGCGGATACGGTCTCCTACCTGGCCTCGGTATGTTCGCTGTTCTTCATCAAGGGCGCCTTCCAGGCTGAACGAAACGTAGAGCCGCGAAAACTGCGCACCGAGATCCTGGAGGGCATAGTCTGGCTCTGGCAGCAGCCGCTGCTGCGCTTCCTGGCCCTGCTCACCTGCGGCCTGCTCACGCCCTGTTTTGGCTACACACTGATCTTGATCGTGCTCGCGCAGGATCAGCATGCATCGTCGTTCACGATTGGCCTGGTGCTGGCAGCCGGAGGGATCGGCAACATCGCCGGTACCGTGATTGCCGACCCGCTGCTCAGGCGCTTCGGCTTCAAGCGCGTCATCACCTGGACAAGCTGGATCTGGGCACTGACATGGCTGCCGCTGGCATTCGCGCCCAACCTGCTGCTGTTAGGGATCGCGAACGCCATCGGGTATATCGTGGTGCCGGTCTACATGGTAGCCCAGTTCAGTTATCGTCTCTCGCTCATACCCGATCATCTCCTGGGACGCGTCAATAGCGTGTTCCGTTTGATCGCCTTCGGTTCGCGTCCCATCGGCATCGGTCTGACGGGCCTGC
Organism: Chloroflexota bacterium; assembly: GCA_030853145.1. GTDB lineage: Bacteria > Chloroflexota > Ktedonobacteria > Ktedonobacterales > Ktedonobacteraceae > JALYTT01. The sequence continues at coordinate 10,461 of JALYVR010000012.1, forward strand.
TACTCCAGGGACCCGGTCCTGTTGTGACGGTCCTGGTGTTGTTCATTCCACAGGTGCTGCTGGCGCTAGCGGTCACGGTCCACCCGCAGATGCGCGCGTCGTCAAGATGAGTCTTGTGTAGTCAGAACGCGTGATATATCCCTGCGCGTTCTGACTACACAAGAGCACCTATCGTGCCTGGAATAAGTACAACGTTCTTACACACTTATTCCAAAGGAAGTGCTTTATTTTCTACAGAATGCAGTTGTACATTTTTGTGGAATGTGCTACACTATAAAAGACATAACTTGTCTTAAAGCAAGAGGCGTTGAAATTACGAAGTTAGAAGTGCTAGGGAAGTGATATATGTGGAAGATGGAATCGTCACCAACGTGGCGTGAATGGCTGGGAGAATTGATCAGTAACCCCCAGGAGCGGCAGCGGATCACGCGGGTAGTGGGAGTCCATCCTATCACCCTGGTGCGCTGGGCCACATCCAAGTCAACGCCTCACCGCGAGTACTTACGCCCGCTCCTTGATGCGATAGCCCCCATTCCTGGGAGTCAAACGTTTCTCGAATCGTTTCAGCAGGAGTTCCCCCTTCATCTCGCTGAAAGTGGGGCGTCATACGATAGCCTGCAGGAGATCCCCTCGGCGTTTTATGCACAGGTAATCGCTACGTATACCAGTAGTCTGCCGATTCTACGAGCCTCGACCATCTGTACACTTATCTTGCAGCAGATGCTTGACCATCTCGATGCCTCGCGCCTGGGCACGAAAATTGTCGTCGTCCGTTGCGTTCCACCACATCCCGAACAGAAAGTACGCAGTCTCCGCGCAATCGTAGGGCGGGGGACGCCTCCCTGGGAAAGCCATATAGAGGAACATATCCACTTCTTAGGGGCTGAATCGCAGGCAGGCCATGCCATATGTTCGGGCCATGCCAATATTATCGGGAGCCACGCAGTAAAAATGGAGCAGTTCCCGACCCATTACAATACCCACGAGGAGAGCGCCATGGTCTATCCCTTGATGCTCGCAGGCCGAATTGCCGGATGTCTCTGCCTCTCCAGTACGCAGCAGAACTATTTTAACGAGCCGCGCCTGGACCTTATCCGGCTCTATGGAGAATTGATGGTGCTGGTATTCGAACCCGACGCATTCTATGATCTTGAGCAGATAGAACTGGGGATCATGCCACCTGGCTTCAGACAGCAAAGGTATCTCGCGGGCTTTCAGCAAAGCGTGGTCCAGCACATGCTCCAGGCAGCACGGAACCTTGAAATCCTCTCGCGCCCACAAGCAGAGAAGCTGGCCTGGTGGGAGATCGAGGATGCGTTGCTACGCCTGGCATTCAAGCAGGGAGAAGAGGAGAACACAGACGAATCGGCATAAGACGGCGATCCTTGCGCTATAATATCTACAGACGACATCACAGCGAAAGGATTTTCTTCCATTTTATGACAAGCCACATACAGTCAACCTCAGGAACGGAACCATCAGCAACGCTGCCACTGACGCTGGTGGTCAATGGAGAGGCCTACCAGGCGGAGGTACAGCCACAGGAAATTTTTCATGAGGCGCTGGAACACGCGCTGCCGGAGGGGTTGCTGCGGGGACACCGCATCCGTATCAGCACACCAGCCGGAGACGAGGTTTTTCCTGATATGTTCATCGGCGAGAGCGTTGCACACTTCAAGGCAAACACATTTCATATCGAGGCCCGTCCGTTAGCAGAGGCGGCGGCGGCGGGCGCGCAACGCACATGGACCAACTTTGGCTTTGATCACCTGGCGATCACTGTGGCCGACCGGGAGGATGCCAGGGAGTTTTTCAGCGAAGTGCTGGGCATGACGGTCGTACGCGATGATCGCCACCAGACGGTGCTCACCACCGGGAACACGGCCCTGTTCTGCTTCGGCACGGAGAAGGCGCCACTCTCAGATGGTCTACCCAGTCGCTGGCATCACCTGGGCTTCGTCGTCGATAACCTCGACGCTGCCTATCATCATCTGGCCCACCACGCACAACTACGCCGCGAACGTGCCGGGGCAGGTTCCGGCTCCATTGACTCAGACTTCGTGCTGCTGGAGCGCAATGAGCGCTGGTCCCTCTACTGTCATTACCGAAACGGTGATACGCGCCTGATGATCCAACTTTCTGAGATCAAGCCGGAGAACCGGGGCTTCATCAATGCCAACCACTTCAGCGACCATATGTACGACTACCTCAGCGGCCGGTACGGGGTACGCTTCGAGAGCGAGCAAGAAGAAGGTTAATGGGAGACCACGCCTGAAACAAAGAACGCCAGGATGATCAACCAGCTAATGACGAACGCAATGAGCAGACGGATGGTCCAGCCGGAAACGAAGTGGCTAAGGCGACGCTGTATCAGCGACGTATGCTGCTGAGTATGCGTGCGGGTTCCATTGGTGGTCATAGAGATTCCCCTTTATATCCCAAATCATAGCCTCCTGAGCAGAACTGCTCAGGAGGGCTTCTATTTCTATGCTGTTCATTAGGATACAACGAGGAATGTCGCTGTTGTTAACGCTTATAGCCTTTTGCCTCTAGCGGCGCGACATATGTCACACTCGCACATAGCGCGCAATTTTTCATAGGTATAAATGCCGGTCTTATGGCCATCTTCCCAGACCGGCGTCAGACCATAGCGCCCAACCGGCTCAATATTGACGAGCGTTGTCTCCTCGGCGCTCAGGCTTTGCTTGTTCTGTAGCATACCGGGTTGGTCGCCTTCCCCGGCGCACCAGGCACAGGGACAGGCCCAGCGCATGTTCTCCCAGTCGTGAAGGCTCTCGTGGTCATCGCTCCAGGTGAGGATCAGCTTGCGCTGCTCTTCATCAAGCAAAAACGAGGTTGGCGATGGATGATCGTATGGCATCTATGTCTTACCTTTCAGGAAATGGGCAGGAATTGAATGGAATTACGCCAGAAACTAAACTCTATTATAAGCCGTTCTGGTACTATAGTCCAGGTAACGTTTCAATGGTCCTGCATAAGAACGGCGCGCAACCGCGCAGCCTTATAGAGAGATAATCATAGGTGTATACAGCTATCGTGAGGGTGTGTATTATAAAAATGGATACATTGTTCCCCCACATTTTAGGGGATAGACTGCGCTAAATGCAGTTTATTATAATGAGCAAAGTCCGTCTATGCTGGAATATACAGACAACACGAAAGAGTTGGGAGAAACACACTATGGAAACATTGCTAATAGGAGGATTTATTTTTCTTCTGACCGCAATAGTAGGGGTTCTACTTGTCCTGCGGCTGCAGAAACAATATATGGAGCAGGCGCGTAGCCAGCAAGAAGCCTGGGAGCGCGCCCTGGAGAGCCGCCTGCGCAGTTGGGAGCAGCGGCACGAGAAGATCAGCGCCGAGCTGGAGCAAAATCTGTTGCTGCACATTGAGCAGGCGAAAAACAGCTTCGCGCGCCAGCATACCAGAACCGTCACCCAACTGGGCATTGAGCTGGAGCTAAGCAAGCTTCCGAACATAGATGAGACACCGATCATCATGAACCAGGATGGCAGGTCTTCAGGCTTGCCCGCGAACTGGCGCCCGGCGGCATTGTACCGGGCGAACCTTGTCAGACACGACCTATCGCATCGCTACCTGGGGCGCGCCGACCTGCGTGGCGCGCAACTCATGGGAGCCAATCTCTACATGGCTGACCTCTCCGGCGCCTGTCTCGCGGGGGCCAATCTCTCGGAGGCCGATCTCTCGGGGACAAACCTCGCTCGCGCCGATCTGCGCAATGCCACCCTGGCCGGCGCGAGCCTGCTGGTCGCCGACTTGCAAGGCGCCAACCTGACAGGGGCCGACCTTACCAATGTCCGCCATCTCACAGCGGAGCAACTACGCACGATTATCTACGACGATCCGCCTCTACCCAGGCCAGAGCCCGTTGTTGAGGATACCCAGAATACCCAATTGCGCATGAAGGCCATTCGCCCGGCGGCAGCCACGCCCCGGCAGACCCCAGCTCAGGTAGAGAAGATAGTACCGGCGCCATCCATCAAGCAAGCGGATGTCCCTAACACGGAGGACATCCCGGCTCCACTGTCATTTGAGGAGGTAGAAGAGGAAGCTATGCAGCCAACAATAGAGAATGTGGCAATAAAGGCGGGCGCTGCCAGGCTTTCAGATGGATACGAGACACCCGCTGAAGCAGCTAACCCCTCGGAAGAGGAAATCCCTACGCGCACCGAGCATGAGGAGGTTGCCGGGCTTACGGAGATGCCAGACACGCTAAGCGAAGCGCCAAGAGCTATGGTGGAGGAACCAGCAGCAGCAGACGCAATGATAGAAGCAACGCCGGCTGAGGGAGCCGAAGACAGCAATCTCTCAGAAACACAGGCCTCCACGAGCGATATGCTCGTACCCAGCACTGTGGAGGCCGCTGAAACAGGCATTGAGATAACAGATAGCGGCGTTCCAGAGGGAGGTGAGCCGCAAGACAATGAGATAACAGGCAGCAATGTTCCACAGGAGGATGAGACTCAGGACAATGAGGGAGGCGGCCGGGAGCCAGAAACGCCTGGCGAGCCAGAGCAGGAGACAGTTCACGGCCCCCTGGAGAGGCCGCTCATGTTATCAGAGCTAGATATGCTGCCTTTTGTCGGGCGCTTGCTCAACGATCTACCCCAGTCGTCCCACGCATCAAGTGACAGCTTGCTCGATCCGAAGGTCACAGACCTTCTGCTCGTGCGCTCTCCCGAAGGTGGATCGTAAAAGAGGGCAGACTTTTTGACGGCGAGCATTGAGGCGTGAACGGGCAAAAAGCTACCATCGAAGTTTCTCGTGGCTTCGATGGTAGCTTGCTAATCCCCTTGCCCGTTTCCTTCGTATAATTAAGTTGTGTATGCTATACTAAAGCGGCACGTGGATGGAGGGAGCCAAGAGGACAAACAAGGAGAGAGACTTTTATGAACGATGAACACAACACAGCATTAGCCGGTAAAATCGCGCTCGTAACCGGGAGTGGCCAGGGCATCGGACGCGCGACAGCGCTCCAACTGGCGCGCGCGGGAGCGGATATCGTGATTAACTATCGCAGCAACGCCGAGACAGCCGCCGAGACACAGGCCAGCATTGAGGCGCTGGGGAGACGCTGCATCGCCATCCGAGCGGATGTGAGCCAGGAAGAGGGCGTGGCGCACCTCTTCGCCGAAGCCAGCCAGCAACTTGGCCCGGTGACGATCCTGATCAATAATGCGGGCACGACGCGAGATAAGCTCATTCTGCAAATGTCGCTCGCCGACTTTGAGCACGTGATGAACACCAACCTGCGTTCGGCCTTTCTTTGCACCAAAGCCGCCCTGCGTCCCATGATGAAGGCACGCTGGGGGCGCATCGTCAATGTGGCCTCGGTGGCGGGCCTGCTGGGGAACGCGGGGCAGGCAAACTACAGCGCATCCAAGGCTGCGCTGCTCGCCATCACCTTAAGCACCGCGCGCGAGATGGCGAGTCGCAATATCACCGCCAATGCCGTCGCGCCAGGGTTCGTCCCCACGGAACTCACCTCCGCCATCACGGAACAGCAGCGCCAGATGATGCTTGGCATCACACCGCTCGGGCGTTTTGGAACTACCGAAGAGGTGGCAGCAACCATTGGCTTCCTCTGTTCACCCGCAGCGGGCTACATCACGGGGCAGATCCTGTGCGTTGACGGCGGCATGGCAATGCATATCTAACATACACATGCGCCGACTCGAACCACAGGTCCTATCACTGAAACAAAATGGGTGCGACTCTTCTCTAAATCGTTATTATTCTTAAAAAAAGGAGGCTACACCCATGGGCCTGATTGAGACGGATGAGACCAATCAATTTACTTTCGAGGCATTTGCGGCACACCCATTTTATACCGAGATCAATCGTGCGCTCGTGCAACAGGCGCTGGCGCATCTCGCCGGCCGGCCGGCAAATGCGCCACTGACCGTAGTGGACATGGCCTGTGGAACCGGGGCAGTCACGCGCTTGATCGCGGAAGAATTGGTCCGCCAGGGCCGCCAGGCGCGCATCATCGGCGTTGACCCATCGGCGGAGGCGTTGCGTCGCGCGCAGAAGGGCATGGAGGAGACGGGGTCGCAAGCAGAGTTCATCCAGGGAGAAGCGGATGACCTCTCACACATCGTCAGCAACGCTGATGCGGCCTTCTTTTGCAACGCCATCCATCTTGTTCCCGACAAGCTGGCCGCGTTCCAGGAGGTAGCCAGCATCCTGGCTCCCAACGGTATTTTTGCCTGTAACAGCGCCTTTTACGAGGGTACCTATGTCGAAGGGACCGAGCGTTTCTATCGTCTGTGGACACGGCGCGCCGTTGGCTGGCTTAGAAAAGAGCACCCCGAGGTGCATCTTTCGCGCGAAGCCAAGGCCATGGCGATGCAGTGGCTCACCCCGGATGGCTATATCGAGCTGCTCAAGCAGGGAGGGTTCGGACACGTCGAGGCCGCGCAATCAAACGTCAATATTTCGCTGGATGCCTGGCGTGACCTGGGAAATTACTGGCTCTTTATCGAGGGAGCGCTGCCGGGCGCGCCCCTGGCCCTGGGAGCCAAAGCCCTGGCAATCGCGGTCTACCAGGCAGGAGAGGAACAGGGGCTGACCGAGGTTGAGCGCACCTGGTTGCAGATCGTGGCCGTCAAAGCGTGAAGCTCTCTGAACACAAAGCATGCGCTCAATGTGCTATCATACAGCAGGGTGATTCCTGGTAAGAACGTTGGGTCGCGAGTCACCCGGAAATAGGAGAGAGTCGCATGCAATGGGCGGTCATTACGGCTGCATTTCTTGCCTCAGCAGTTGAATTCGTTGAAGCCTTCACCATCGTACTGGTGGTAGGGGTGACCATTAACTGGCGCTCGTCGCTGGCTGGCGCGCTGGCTGCCGCCGCGACCCTCGCGCTGATCGTCGGTACGCTGGGAGTCGCGCTGGTCAAATGGGTTCCCATCGATACACTGCGCCTGGTCGTAGGTATTATCCTGATTCTTTTCGGCCTCAAGTGGCTCAAAAAAGCCATCCTGCGCTACAGCGGCCTCAAGGCTCTGCATGACGAAGAGGCGATCTTTGAGGAGACTATGGCGGACGTCAGGGCGCGCGGAGAGGTCCGTGTGGCACGCTTCGAGCCGTTTGGGATTGCGCTATCATATAAGTCGGTCCTGCTCGAAGGGTTGGAAGTGGCCTTCATCGTGATTACCTTCGGCAGCAGCGCAGTCTCTAGCACCTGCACCACTACCTGCGGGATCGGCTCAGCCGCGCTTGGAGCGGCCGTTGCTGGCATTCTGGTGATCCTGGCGGGCGTGCTAGTACGGGCGCCGCTCAAGCAGGTACCGGAGAACACACTGAAATTCGTCGTGGGGGTTATGCTCACCACCTTTGGCACCTTCTGGACGGGCGAGGGCTTTCATGTCGCCTGGCCCCTGGCAGATGCCTCCCTGCTCCTGCTGGCAGCGCTGTACTTGCTGGCATCTTTCATCCTCGTGACATGGCTTAAACAGAGCAAACGGCGACGGATCATAGCGCCAGAAGCGGATCATATGATCTCCCCTATCGAGACAGAGGAGGAGGTGCGTCCATGAAGGTTATCAAGAGCATCTACAACTTCGTCGTCGGCGATATGATTATCCTGATCGGCATCAGCATCACGATTGTGATCCTCGCACTGATAAACAGTGTTGCCGTCCTGGCGCCGCTGCGCGTGGCGTCGGGAATTATCCTGATCGTTGCCGTGCTTGGCGTGCTCATCGCAACGCTGAGCCGCGAGGCCAGGGCAAATAGGGCAAACCACTAGCAGCAGGGAGAGCGAAGGAGTGAGAGAAGAGACGGTGTTCTCCTCTCTGCACTCCTTCGCTCTCCCTGCTGTACACAACCCTGGCTACAGAGTACATCCGTTTGGGCATCTAAGACGTTACAGATATAGAAGGGCATACATCCTTAGAGATAACGGGAGACCTGTTGTTTGTATATGCCGGAGGAGAGTCTTGCACCCGGCCCGTTTACGCTTCCACCAGAGATCATTCCCCTGGCGATGGGGATTGGCTTTGGCATGCCCCTACTGGCTTCCCTTCTTCCTCTCTGGCATGGGACACGCATTCCCGTGCGTGAAACATTCTTCGCTTATGGTATCCATACAGCATTTGAACAGAAACGCGCTTCGCACGTTCGCAAGCGCCTGGATCTCACCTGGCCACCACAAACAGTCTGGTATGGTTTACGCAGTCTCTTCAGAAAATGCTGGCGAGCAGCTCTGATGCTCTTCACCCTAACTCTGACCGGTATGGGCTTCCTGGTAGTGCAAACGATTACGACCTCGATCAATGACTCGGTCAGTTCTGTGTACACTCACCTGGACGCAGATGTTGAAGTAGATGTGGGAGAGGGATCGTTCATTTCCCTGGGCGCGCAGTTACAGGCACTTCACAATGTGGCCAGAATCGAACGCTATGGTGTGGGGGGGCGGGTAGCTCGTGATCTGCATGATTCAGTCAAACAGCACACCTTTGCTCTGACGCTTCTCATCGGCGCTGGCAAAAAATATCTGGAGAGAGATACCTCGCAAGCTCGTCTCTATTTCACCGAGGCAGAAGAACTGGCAGATCAAATTCGGCAGGAACTGACCACGATTATCCAGGAATTGCGCCCACTTGCCTTGACCGAGAAAGGGCTGGCAACCGCGCTGCAAGAATATAGCCGTCAATGGTCCCGGCGCACCGGGATCGCAGCCTCGGTCTCGATACAAAAGATGCCATCGCTGCCACCAAAGCAAGAAGAAACAGTGTTTCGGGTCATCCAGGAAGCGCTTACGAACGTTGCGCGCCACAGCAAGGCCAGTAAAATCAGTGTCCATCTCTCCTGGCAAACAAAACAGGTGTGCCTGCTTGTCCATAACAACGGCCAGGGATTTGACATACTGCAAGCGACAGGCAAAGGGTTAGGCCTGACAATCATGCGTGAACGGATTGAAGCCTCTCAGGGAACGATCTACATCTCCAGTACGAATGAGGGAACGAGAATAGAAGCATGTCTACCTTGCGCAAACGATGAGCGCCAATGGGCAGGAACACACAGAGAGGCAATGATCGATGAGTGAAACGATTACGCTGCTGATCGTAGACGATCATGCGGTAGTACGACGTGGTATCCGCGCTTTTCTCGCATCAGAAGAAAACTTTGAGGTTGTTGGCGATGTTAGTTCTGGCGCTGAAGCGATCCTGCTAGCAAGCGATCGAGCACCAGATGTCATCCTCATGGATCTGATAATGCCGGATATGGGCGGAGTGGAAACGACGCGACGAATAAAGCAGATAAGGCGGCTGTATTTGCCTGGCGTGAAGGTCTCGTGCAACCCTCTGACGATCAGAAGAAGGATCATTCCACGAGATAAGGACGATCGTCGCCGAACAGCAGGCCTCTCCTTGTGCATTCCCTCTTTGAGCGGAAGCGAAATCTGCTTAACGTACAGAAAGCAGGTTTCGATATGCTGATTCCTAATAGAGTGCATGAGAGGTAGGGGCGCGGTTGACAAGCCCGCGTAAGTCTATGTGGG
>JALYVR010000326.1 GCA_030853145.1 Chloroflexota bacterium
CCCAGCGCTCGAAGTTGGTGCCAACAGCGACCGAGGGAGCCGCATTCGCGCTGCTCAACAGCGCCAGGTAGGCGTAGTACGGGTTGGGGCCGCTATTTGTCCAACTGATCGCCGCGTCGTACGCGCCGGTCGAGATAGCGGTATAGTATGGTGTATAGCCGCTCTCCGAGTTCATCGAGGCTTTGATACCAGCTTTGTTCAGGTCATTGACCATAAATTGCACATCCTGGTCCCAGTCGCTCCAACCAGTGACCACGTCCACCGACATCGAGAGTACCTTGTCACTGGCATCGTGATAGAAGCCATCGCCGCCTTTTTTGAAGCCAGCCTGCGTCAGGTAGCTATCGACCTTGTTCTGGCCTGTCTCGAAGGACATGCTTTGAAAATCCGTCGAGATCCAGTTATTGTAGACGGGTATGATGACGCCAGTTGGACTGGCAACCCTGGCATATTGAGCCACACCCTGGGGCAACTGGCTGCGGTCAATGGCCGCGCTGATGGCTTTGCGCACCAGGAGGTTATTGAACGGGGCTTTGCGCAGGTTCAGGTAGAGCATGACGGTGTTGCTGCCAACAAACCAGGTGTGATTGTGCTGGGGGTCCTTGGCGGTATATGCCGTATCGTTGTCGGGACTCCAACCAATGCCCCCCCAGTCGAGCTGACCATTGATCATATCGGTAATGGCAGTCGTGTTGTCTTTGATCGAGGGGATCTGGATCGTCTGCACCTGTGGCTTTGTATCCCAGTAGTTGGGGTTGACCGTGTAGGTAACCAGATCGGGACTATAGCTCTTGAGCATATAGGGGCCGGTGCCGACAGGCCTGGTGTCGTTGGCGAACTTCGCCGGGTCACCGCTGATATTTGACCAGGCATGCTGTGGCACGATGAAGACCCCATCACCAATACGGAAGAGCGCGGTGCTATCGGGGTGCTGCAACGTGAATACAACCGTGCTGCTATCGGGGACCTCAACGCTCTTGAGAATAGAGGCCCACAGCGAGCCTTGATCAAGGGCCGGGTGCTGCTGCATCAGATCAAAGGTGAACTTGACATCCGCGCTCGTGAAAGGCTGGCCATCGTTCCATTTGACATCTGTGCGCAGCTTGAATGTCAACTGCGTCAGATCGCTGGAGTAGGTATAGCTGCTGGCCAACCAGGGCGAGGCCTTACCGGTATACAGGTTTGTGAAGTACAGCTCTTCATATAGCAAACCCTGGGCGCCATAATCGCCACCCTGGTTGGTGTTAAAGTAGGGGTTGAAAAGATCAGGATTAGGTTGACCGGGTGACGAGAGGATACGAAGTGCTGTTGTCCGTGCTGCTGTTGGCGTTGTGCTGTTAGCGCCACCGCAGGCGGCTAGCAGCATAGCCAGCACGAGCAACAGCGCGGTGGCTATCGTCAAGCGGTTGCGATACGGTGAAGATGCTCCAGTAGATTTCACGTTTTATCTCCTAACGCTGGAAAAACGAATCATTCGATGATCCACACATGTTGAGAAGCTCCCTGCTTCTCGGACAGGCCTGAAAAGGACAAAAGGAGAACCTGACAACGGTACAAGAGATTTACACATTGATACAATCCGTTGCATCGATGGGAACAGACCGCGTGCGTATTACGTTAGCCGTTGTGCTCGGACATCAGTCTACGCACACGACAAGGATGTAAAGAAAACTGCCAGTATAGTTCAAGAGTCTACACTTACTCCCTTCTTAACTTCCTGGTGACGCAGGGCCGCGCCACAGGATGTACGCACTATAAGGGTGGGTGGCATTTTGAGGCGAATTGGTTCAGCGGAGACCGCCACAGGTGTTTCCGCTATCCGACCATTGTGGTTTGGCCCACTTAGCGGGTGGGGGGCGTCAACAAGGGCCAGGAGAACCTCGCAGGCGCGCTGGCCCAACTCATAAAACGGCTGGCGGACTGTTGTCAGCGCCGGTTCCATGTGGGCGGATGAAGGGTTATCGTCGAAGCCAACGACTGCCATATCCTCCGGTACGCGCAGGCCGCGTTGCTGCGCTGCTGCGATAGCGCCATAGGCGATATAATCGCTGGCGGCGAAGATGGCCGTGGGGCGTTTCCTGGCGGGAAGGTCAAAGAAGGCACTGGCAGAGGTACGCCCGGTGGGGGGCATGAAATCACCTTCCTGCACCAGGGTAGGGTCAGGAGCAATACCGGCCTCGTGCAATGCATCGCAATACCCCTGGTAGCGGTCATGCGACACCTGGTACTTGAGCGGACCCTGGATATGCGCGATGCGGCGATGCCCCAGGCCAATCAGGTGGCGAGTGGCTTCATAGGCGCCCATGTGGTTATCGACGCTCAGCCAGGGTGTGCCCTCTGGCGGTATCCCCTGGTCGTCGATCAGCACAACGGGAAAGTCCGGCGAGTGCAATTTTGCCAGGTACTCCCGCGAAGCCCCTGGGAAGACGGCCAGCAGTCCAGATGCCAGGCGCGTTCCCAGAATGCGGTCAATGATATCGCTGCGGTCTTTCTCATGATTCACCTCAGCGATGCTATACAGGATGAGTTCGTACGAGGTATTGCCCATGACTTCGCCAATGCCACGCATCAAATCTGGGATGAGCGGCCAACTGAGAGAGGGTACCAGAGAGCCGAGGAGCCGGTTGCGCTTCCTGGACAGGCCGGCAGCGGTGATGCTGCTGACAAAGCCGTGCTCTTCCACAATGCGCAGTACATGCTCACGAGTTGCCGGATTCACATCCGGCTTCTGGTTCAGCACGCGCGAGACCGTGGCCTTGGAAACGCCTGCCAGGCGCGCGATATCCAGGATCGTCAGATTCTCGGCCATAACTAACCTTCTCAATAGACGCTCTTACACGAGAAGAGCGTGGCAAAAATATGTCCGTAACCGTTATCGGGAACGGTTACGAAGAGTATACCTGACGAAAAGCACTCTTGTCAAGAGTTTATACTTACTTATAATCTATAGCCAGGGGGCAAAATCTGCCTATGAATGTTTGTAACCATATTGATGAAAGGTTGCGCTCTTGGAAGCATTGACATCTCATCTTGTACTGGCGGCGGATGCTGCCATTGACCTACAGATGCATACCACGTATAGCGACGGCACATGGACGCCTGAGCAGTTGATTGACTACCTGGTGAGCGAACACTTTGGCCTGGTCGCGGTGACAGATCATGATCGGGTGGATAGTGTTGCGTCAATTCAGCATCTAGCGGCACAGAAGCAGTTACCCGTGCTTGCGGCTGCGGAAATGAGTACATCGTGGAAGGGCCAGCCGACCGATGTTCTGTGTTATGGATTCGATCCAGAGCAGAACGAATTGTATGCTCTCGCGCAAAATGTGCTGCATCGTCAGCGAGAGATTACACGGGACGTGCATGCGAAGCTCCTGCGAGACGGATATGCATTTCCGCGCCAGCAGGAGCTGTTGAAGGAGAGTGAAGGAGAACCGCGTCACGTGAATGATCTGGTTGCGTTGGTAGAACAACACGGTTATGGGGATGACGAAGAATCTGCTGCCAAGATTGTATTTGACGCGGGTTTCTTTTATGCGACGAACGATATTGCGGCTGTCGTCGATGCCGCTCATCAGAGTGGGGCAGTATGTCTCATTGCCCATCCTGGCCGGGGTGAGGGGTTTACTTATTACGATGGAAATTTGCTTGATGAACTCCGCCAGGAAGTCCCCATCGATGGTTTAGAGGTGTATTATCCTGCTCATACGCCCGAACAGATTGCCATGTATCTGGCGTATGCCCAGAAGCACCGTTTGCTGACCAGTTCAGGCTCAGACTCGCATCACCCGAACTATAAACCAATCAAATACCGGGCAGAACTCAGCCGGCACCTTCTAGAACGGCTTGGTATAACTGTTCTGTAGGACCAGTTATAATTGCAGTAGAGCTTCCTCTAACTGCTGCCAGGCTCGCAGCTCAGCCTGGGCGGTATTTAGGGAGTGCTCTGGTCCTCCTGTACCCCTCAGGAGGGCGAGGACGCGCTGGCGGAAGTTTGTGAAGTACTTCCGCTGCGTCTCCAGGTCTGGCATCATACGGAGCTGGATGATCTCCGGAGGGTAGAATTCCTCCGGCTCGAATGCCAGCCCCACGAGATTGGCGTAGCTGTGGATTAGTGCGGTGCGGGACCGTGAAAGGAAGTAGTTCGGCTCTGTACTGGAGATGAGGAGGCAGCCTGCGATACGGCTGGCAAACATGATGGGGTAGGCGATCGCGCTGACCTCGTTTTCTGTCTGGTAGGCAGGCAAGAAGCTACGATCTTCCTGGAGATTCTGGATGGGCGCGGGACGGCACGTGGTAACGGCGTAGCCGGCAAGCGATTCTGCGCCTAGAAAGAGTGCTTTCTCTTCCAGGTCACCTCCCCAGGGCGCGCTGCCTAGCCCGGCACTCTCGCGCAGGCTGAGGATTTTGCCATTGGCGGAAGGTGGCATACAGCGTACGACTGTGATGGCCATCCCCACTTGCTCAGGATCAAGCTGTCTGAGCGCTTGCTGTAAGACCTGGCGAGTGATGGTCCAGAAGCGCAACTGGTCCGCGATGGTGGCCCGGATGTCGAAGACCTCCAAGATGAATTTATAGGAGATTTCTTCCTCGCCGTGTTCTATTTCTATGGTCGCCAGGTCGGAAAACGCTTCCTCAAGTAACTCTTGCATGTGTGAGCGATGTTGCTTGGGTAAGGCATTGAGCAGATGGCGCAGATTTTGCGGGCGCGGCAGGGAGCTACCATTGGCCCAGCGAGCCAGGGTGATAGAACGCACCCCCACCTCGTTCGCGATCCGTTCTCTCTCCGCCGTGTCACTGATAATTCCACTGAGCGCTTCACGCCAGGTCGATGGTTCCTGCATCGCTTCTCCCTTGTACATAAAATAGAGATGTATATTTGCTAGTAAAAGATGGTATCAGAGTTTTTAAGTAATGTCAACGGTTTAGAATATTATTAATGTGCTATATATTATTTGTTCTTGTGTAAATGATATGGATGTATACGGGTATTTGATAAATATGTATAGAAAATATATAAAAATGTTAAGGTATATGGAGGGTGGGAAAGAGGGAGGAGCTTTCACCATATGACAGATGCGGAAGGCAAAACTCAAGCGCACAGTACCGATAGCCAGGGTGTGGGGGCCGTGCCTGACACCTTTTAGGGCTGTGCTTCGTGTTCTTTCCATAGGAAACGACATGAAACCTATTCTATTTCTATTGCACAAGGAGAAGACAGGATGTGCATAAGTTGTGGCTGCGGAAAGCCAGATGATAACCATGGGGACGAGCGCAATATCACGTCGGAAGATATCAACCAGGCAGCGATAGCCGCGGGCACAACGCGTGACCGGGCGATCCAACATATGCTGGATGGCTTACAGCAGATGAGCCAGCATCAGCCGCCGTCGGGTCAGCAGCAAGACATGAACCAGGCTCAGCCTCCAGCGGGTCAGCAGCAGGATGATCCGCACCAGACAGCACAAAATCAAACCTCGTCCGTGCATAAAACAGCCACACGAACTCCTGGGGAGCCTGCCTCATCGGGAGATGGTGATTCAGGCACAGCCTTTGCTAACGATTTGCAGAACCCGGCGAGCTAAAGAGCGACCGGTCAATAGAGTTTGATGAAAGGTGAGAACTATGGAGGAGCAGGCCAAGTTACAGCATATTCCTGTAAAGATGTATCGTGCCGAAGGGCGTCTGATGGTTGCGGCTCCCATGCCGGGCATGGAGGCGGGGGATATTGTGGTGGAGGTCACCCCTGATGGCCGCTTGATACTCCACGGCGAGTTGCGTGCGGCGCTCAAGAACGTCAAGGAGTTGTTGCTGGATGAGTGGAGTATCGGGACCTATCATCGCGAGTTGACGTTACCGGAGACCGTTGATGGCGAGCGTGCCAATGTGACCTATGGCAATGGCGTCCTGGTGGTAGTCTTGCCGACTGGCGAGCAGTTTCATCCGGCGCGCCTGACGCTCGATACGCTTGGCTCAGGGCACGGCGAGCATGTTGGCAATTCGGGTTTTCCGCCCAGCTAAATGTATGTGTCGAGTTGGGACATAGTAGGGGCGCCGTTAACAAGCCCGCCAGTTCACCGGCAAACTGGCGGGCTTGTTAAC
>JALYVR010000327.1 GCA_030853145.1 Chloroflexota bacterium
GGTAGACGCGGGGGAGTGATGCTGCTCTGGAGGATCACGGTCGACGTTCGTCTTTGAGATGCGAGGGGAACAGGCGCAGGAGGCGGCGTGTCCTCAGCATCTCCCGCCAGGCGGCGGGCCGCCCCCTGCAGGTTCGCCAACGTGAGATTGATGGAGACACCCAGGTAACAGCGCGAGAGTCGTCCTCGCCTGCGACGATAGGCACGCCAGTACCACCCGCCGCGCCGATTGCCAGCAGGCGCTTTGTGCGCGGTAAAGATGCCCTCATCGCAGGTAAAGGTGAAGGTGGTGGCCGTTTCCAGCCAGGCATACCAGGACGGGGTATCGACCAGTACCACGACGTTCTGACCCTGCTGCTCATACACCAAACAGCCGTTGCAAACCGCTCCGGCGGTTAGTGAGACCTTCTCCATGAAACGACACTCCGCGAGAAATGTGAGAGATGTTAGGGACGCGCCGAACAGTTCCCTAACACCGAGTATAGCAGGGTGGGGACGAAACCTCAAGGCCCACATGGAACAAAGTGCCGTCATATGCAAGGAAAAATCGCGATCTGGTCGTCCTGTGTAAATAGGTGAACGAGGCGTCGCCTCGTCTGCTCGATGGACGCCTCCTCACGTTCACCCTTCGTCCCTCGTGTTGCATTCTTGCTGCGCAGAAGAAAGCCAACATACCATGAGTCCCTGATAATGGTATAATCAAACGCAATGCGAACAGGACCTCTACTCTTCCTGGTAAAAAAGACGACGGGACCAAATGAGCACACCCAGTAATAAATATGAAGAACATGTGATTGCTTCAGCGGACTCGTTGCTTGGGCAGCTTCAACGCGGTCGCGGCATGGGCTTCTTGCGTGCCTTGCGCGAAGGTGCGACAGTGAGCGGGCCGCTTCTCTTTCACTGTATGACCTATGATCCTCGCTGGGATCGGCAGCTTGAATCCCGCAGCGACTACTACGCGGCACTTCTGCTGCAATTAGCCCTGCCTCTCGATCCCTTCGACGCCTATCTCCGTGTTTGTGCTGAGACCGACTCTGGAGACGCGAGAGATGCTGAAAGCATTGTACTCAATAGCATATGCGCCCTGGCTATCCGGGGAGATCTGTCTGCCATTGCCATCATGTGCGCCTACCTGGCCTACGGCTACGAATGGGAGAGTGTCTTTGAAACACTCATGGAGGTCTCCAACCCTCGTCTCAGTGTGGATGAGGTGAGCCACATTATCGACCAGCGCTTCCCCGACGATGACACCCTTGACGACGAATTGCCCTGTGTTGGACCAGGGATGCATACGCGGCAAGAGCCGTGGCGATCCTTGCGCCAGGTGAACCCACGCGTTGACCGCATCCTGAGCAAACATGAGAAGGAGGAAGAGCAACGGTCCCAGCAGGAGGAACTGAGCGAAGCAGAGCTTGCGCGCCTCCCAACGTCTGAACTCCTGGCCCTTGATGTCGATCTTGATGCTGATAGCCATATGGCATATCTCGTGGCTCATGCCCTCCAGCAGCGTGTGACTGGTGCTGATCTTGATCTGTTACTCCAGAGGGCGCAAGACGGTGCGCGCTGGCAACGCTTTGTGGCTTTTCGCGGGCTGCAACGTCTCGCGCATCCCGCGGCACTTCCCGTCTTACAGGCTTTTTTTGAGTCGCCCGCTGCCCGGCCAGGGTCTCTCTATGGAGCGGCAGTACACGCCATCGCCGCTTTACCCTCTTCTGCCACGCTTGACCTTGCTCGTGACTGGTTCGATGCACCAGATGGCTCACACAGACATGTGGCTCTCCTGATCCTAAAAGCACACGCAATGGCTACGGATGTGGGACGAGTACGTGCGGCCCTCCTCCCATCGCTGGAGAGGGATACATGGGGAACAAGTGAATGCTACATGCAGGGCATCATGCTCGAAATCCTGGCACGCTTTCCAGAACCAGAATCCTACACGGAGGCCGAAACCGTGTTCAAGGAAGCAAAGTATGCGCGCACTCGCATCTACGCTGCTCAGGTACTTGCTGCGAGTGATCGGGACCGGTTCGCGCATAGTATAGCTTTGGAATGCTTGTGGGATTGCGAGGAGAGAGTACGTGTGATCGGATGTAACAGCGTTGATCTGCATGTCCCTGAAGCTGCTCCAAGGTTGCAGGCTATGGCGCATGATCTACACGAGGATGAGGAAGTACGCTGTGCAGCCAAGGAGCGGCTCGCCGTTGGATAACCTCACCATAGCAGTAACTATTAAAAAGATACAGATGGTAGTTTTCAAAGCCGCAAACTACCTGGCAAGGAGAAAGAACTATGACAGGAAGCTCTGATGCTTCCAGCGGCTCGGCGCCATTTCGCATTGGCGTCTCTGCGCTGATCTTTGATGAAGGGCGTGTGCTGCTGGCGCGGCGCCGCGATATCGATTGGTGGAATCTGCCGGGCGGTGGGATGGAGGCGGGCGAGACGGTAGACGAGGCTATATGCCGCGAGGTGCGCGAGGAGACGGGGCTGGAGATTGAGGTCGAGCGGCTAATCGGTGTCTATTCCAAGCCACAGAAGCAGGAGGTCGTGCTCTCGTTCCTCTGCTACGTCACAGGCGGCACGCTCTGTGTCACCGAAGAGTCGCGCGAGTGCCGCTACTTCGCGCCCGACGACCTGCCAGCCAATACGCTCCCCAAGCATCGCCAGCGTGTGGAGGATGCTCTGCTTCAACAACAGAGCGCCGTACTGCGCGCGCAACGCAGCAGCACGGCGGAAGACCAGCGGCTCTTCTCTAGCTAGCCCAGCAGCACCACCACATCTCGCGCGGCCAGTTCCACCTGCCCGCCGATCTCTCGACCATCCAGCAAAGAGGTAAAGGTACCGGCCGGCAGCGTCACCTGCGCCGGCCGGTCGCTATGGTTGAGTAAGAAGTACACCGGCCGGGCATCGGCCCTGACACGCATGGTCACTTCTACACCTTCTGAGACCTCCAGGAGCGAGGAGATGCTGGCTTCCAAGCAGAGCTGCCGCAGCAGGCCAGCCAGCAGGACCTCGCTCCCCTGGGTTGCCAGGTAATAGACATGCCCCTGCCCAAACTGATGCGCTGTGAGAGCTGGTCCCCCGGCATAGTAATCGCTGGCAAAGACGCCGAGCGCACGGGCACCCTCAAGGTGGACAACCTCTCCCCACAACGTGCAGGGATAAGTACCTTGCAACGGCCCTTCCGCTACCACAACCTCATTGCTCATAGCATCGGTCCAGGGATCAAACTCTTCGACATGAATGCCAAGCAGCTTGCGCAACTCGCCGGGATAGCCGCCTGGCGCCACGTGGTCGTTCTGATCGACAATGCCGCTGAAGAAGGTTATCAGCAGGGTTCCCCCACGCTCGACAAACTGTTCCAGGCTCTGCGCTACCCCTGGCCGCAGTAAATGCAGCAACGGGGCGACGACCAGGCGATAGCCGCTCAGGTCGCTGCTGGGCGAGACGACATCGACGGCGACATTAAGGCCGTGCAAGGCGCGATAGCAGGCCTTGATCTGCCCCCAGTAGCACAGGCGGTTGCTTGGTCCCGGCAGATACTCAACGGCCCACCAGTTCTGCCAGTCCAGCAAGATCGCCACCCGCGCCGGGATACGCGAACCGGCGACATCAGGCGCGATACGTTTCAACTCGGCGCCTACCTGGGCCACCTCGCGGAAAATGCGCCCATGCTCGCTGCCCTCGTGAGGCACGACGGCGCTGTGAAACTTCTCGGCCCCCGCCTGAGATTGGCGCCACTGGAAGTACAGCACGCCGTCCGCGCCATGCGCCACCGACTGCAAGCTCTGTAAGCGCAGGCGACCAGGGCGCTTGTGGGGATTCTGCTCCATCCAGTTCACCTGGCCCGGCGTCTGCTCCATCACCAGGTGCGGCTGCCCACCCTTGAGCGAGCGCATCAGGTCATGCGTCAGCGCCATCTCCCAAGGGGGCATAGTGGGCGGCGGGTAGTTATCAAATGAGATGATATCCAGGTGCGGCGCCCAGGCGAAGTAGTCCAGCGGTTTGAAGGCCACCATCAGATTGGTGGTAATCGGCACAGCGGGCGTGACCTCGCGCAGGATACGCGCCTCGTTGAGATAGCAGGCGAGCAGGGAGTCCGACTGGAAGCGCTGGTAATCGAGGGACTGGCCGGGATTGTTCTGAGCAGGCGCGATGCGCGGCGGCAGGATATCTTCCCAGTGGTAGTAGCGCTGGCTCCAAAAATTAGTGCTCCAGGCAAAGTTGAGGTCATCCAGGGATTGATAGCGCTCCTGGAGCCAGGCGCGAAAGGCGATGGCGCAGTTCTCGCAGAAACAGCGCGGCGTATGACAGCCATACTCGTTGTTCACATGCCACATGGCCAGCGTGGGATGCGCACGATAGCGCTCGGCCAGCCGTCGCACCAGTTCGGCCGAGGCGCGCCGGTAGTCGGGACTGTTGGGGCAATAGTGCTGGCGCGCTCCATGATAGAGGCGCTTCCCGTCGCGTGTGATAGGCAACATAGTGGGATAGAGGCGACTCATCCAGGTGGGAGGCGAGGCGGTGGCCGTCGCGAGGTCAGCGACGATGGCATGCTCCGCCAGCATAGCCATCACGTGGTCCAACTGCTCGAAATGATACTGCCCCGGCTCCGGCTCAAGCAAGGCCCAGGAGAAGATATTCAGCGAGACCATATTGACGCTCGCCAGCTTCATCAGGCGCATATCATCAAGCCACACCGGCTCCGGCCACTGTTCGGGGTTATAGTCGGCACCATAGAGGAGGGTAGCTGGGAAATATGCTGGCATAGCGCGGCGCTCCTGTCTACAAACTATCATTTCTGTATACTATTTCATGCAAGATCAAATACCCGCCGCACCCAGCTAATAAGTTGTTGCGCATGTAAATTACTGGCATCAACATAGCGCGCAGTAATTGCAAGACCCATTGGCTTCCCTGGTATTTTTTGCCAGGCGAGCCAGGTGTGAAGTCGAGCTTTGATTGTGTATGCCGCGCGAAAACGGCAATCTACCTCGATAACTTTTTGTAAAATATCGTCGGCTATAGACCAGAGGGGATCATCTGATCGTATAAGATAACTCACAAAGTCCTCTATCTTACCAGGAAGCCTATTATCAGGCATCAGCCAGATACCAACAATTGGGCGTCCATCTTCTTCAAGAATTGTACCCTCAGGCACAGGTTCATGCGGCACAGATAGATAGCCAGATTGCTCTAAAATGCCTTTTACCTGTTGCCAGCACCTGAAAAGATCATCATCAGCATCAAGGATGATCCCTAAGCGTTTCTGCTCATCTATTTTTAAATGCACCTTGAGCGCCTGGAGCAGTTCATCCTTTCCTCCGCAATCTTTAATTATTTATCATCAATGTTCACTTTATAGAAACCTAACAGATGGTGAAATACGTGTTTATCTTCACTGCCTTCAACCAATAAATAGCTTTGGGGTTTAGCCTCTCTGATCACACCGCTATCCATACCTAACGCACCTCAATCCGCTCCCGAGTAGCAATACCCAGTTCCTCTTCATCAAACAACGTCACTGCAATGTCATTATGTTTACTTGATAGGCGAACCAGCAAACCTTCTGCTTTATTTTGTCTAGCCACCTTCTGGAAAGCTTCAATACAATCCCAGCTATGGGTAGTGGCAAAAACCTGAACATTAAGGCGGCTGGCGACTTCAAAGATAAAACGCCATAAATCAGATTGTGCTGAGTAATGGATACCATTCTCAATTTCGTCAATGAGCAGTAGCCCATCCCTAGCATTTACTAACGCTAAGGCTATGCCTAACATACGCTGCATACCATCGCCAAGACTTCGTAGAGGGAGAGGATCAGCGATGCCTGCTATCTTTACAATAGGAAGACGTTCGGCTGTGGAAAGACGCGCAATCTCTCGCCTCGATCTAAGGTCCGTTACGAAACTTACCCCCTCGGCACCAGGAGCAATGATCTGTAAAGAAGCAAGAACATCCTTCTCTAGAGATGTCAAGGCGATACTATCCCACAACTCACCTATCTGTCTTCCATTTAACCCATTAGCAGAGGTAAACATACTGTTCATTTCTTTTAGCCCAGGCCTCAGCGCTTCAGGAGAAATGAAACGATCATTCCTGAGT
>JALYVR010000328.1:0-4220 GCA_030853145.1 Chloroflexota bacterium
CCCCTACACGAAAAGCGGATTCGCGTTCGTCATGGTTCCCGCCGTTATCCTGTAACTGGGGGCTGGCTCCGTTATTTTCGTGTAGGGGCGCCGCTGGCCTGCGCCCTACTGGCCTGCGTCCATCGTCCTCGCCATGTCCTGTCGCGTCCTCCTCGACAATATCGGGTTCCGGCGGCTGCCAGTCGAGGAGGGAGGAGATGCGCTGGCACTGTTCAAGCATCACGCATCTTGTGCAGCGTGACGGGCCGGGAGGAGCGGGCGGGGTGCCGGTGACATGGCTGAGTACAAGGATGTTGCGTTTCTCGTTGACGCGCTGGAGTTCGCGCACAGAGAAGGGGATGCCGAAGGCCTGCGCCTGGCCCGGTGTGCCGCTGTAGAGCAGGGTGGCGAGCGCCTTTTTCATGCGCGAGTCCCGGCGCACCGTCAGCAGCGCGTGATAGCCGTAGACCTGCCAGCGATGGTTGGCGCGGGGGAGCTGGCCCGTGCTGCCGCCGGTCTTCAATTCGAGCAGGCGCTGGCGGCTTGATTGGCGCCAGAGCAGGTCGAGCCGCCCCTTGAGGCCGATCTCCGGCGCCAGCAGGAAGGTTTCGGCGCGCACCATGTTCTCGCTGCGCTGCTCCTCCGCGCCGGCGGCTTCGCCCTCGTCGTAAGAGGCAGGCATATCCCACAGTGTTGCGCGCTGGTTCTCAAACCAGGTCGCCAGACTTTCCAGGTGGGGCACGATCTCGGCGTGCAGCTCCCCGGTCGAGACATTAGCCAGCGCCAGGTCAACGCTGCTGCGCTCCAGAGCCTGCGCGAGGTGGCGATGCAGCGCGGCCAGCGTCGTCTCCTCGCCGTGTGCCGCGTGGTCGGTCATCAGTTCGCCCCGGTCATGCTCCTTGAGTAGTTCTTTGAAGCAGGTATGCACCAGGTTGCCACGGATGGCCGCCGCCGAGGTTGGCGAGGGCACGAGGCGGTTCAAGAGGTACTGCCGCGCACAGTATTCGGCGTGGTTGAGGTCGGTGATGTTGAGCAGCGTATCGGGTTCCAGGATGGCGAGGGTGTAGGAGTTGGCCTGGTAGCGGTGCAGTGGCCGACCCCTGTACTCGACGATAGCGGGGGGCGTCGGCAAGTGATAGACGCGCAGGGTCAGATCAGAGATTGGATGCGAGCACGCGACTAGCTCTTTCACGAGGTTGTGATAGTAGCGCGAGAGTTGTAACGAGGCAAGCGTGGTACCGGTATCGATGGTAATGAAAGGCAGCTTCTCACCGTTGACCTGGATCTCCCTGACGGAGACCACACGCCCTTCAAGCTGGGGAACGGCGCACGCCGGTCGCTCAGGATCGAGTGCGCAGAGAAAGCAGCCCTGGGACGTTCCTTGTGCTTCCAACGTTGGCACCTTTCTATGGCTCCTTCCCGGCCCGGTCTAACGTCTAGTCTAGTACATACGTTTGTGCTGTGAGTGTAGTGTACTGGATTCTCTGGGAGAATGCAATGCATAGCGCCCCTATCCATGCGTGAATAGGGGCGCGGACCAACATCGGCAGTTCGCCGACCTGTACCGCTTCCGGGTGCCGGGGTTCGGTGATAAACGTGGCACGCATCGTGGCGTCGATTGCAACTCCTTGTCGGCCGCTAAGGCAGGCTAGACCTGCTGTCGCTTGACGAACTCATCCGGTCGGCCAGGAACTCCTCCCAGGTCCGGGCACCGTCGGCGTGGTCGGGAGTTAGATTGGCGCCGGCCCGATATGCGCGTGCGGCCTTGCCTGGCAGCCAGACCGGTATGATCAGCCGACGCTGGTGGTTGGCGTGCAGGTACCCGTGGAGCAGATCGGCCATTGGGTACGCCCGCGGCCCACCGAGGTCGGGAACCTGGCCTGCGGGCTCGCCTAGAGTGAGCTGCACAAGCCGGGCCGCTACGTCGTCGGCGTCGACGGGTTGGAACCGGAAGCCCGCCGGAACTGGCACAACGGGCAGCTTCGCCATGGCCCGTGCGACCGTGAGGATCGCTTCGTGGAACTGGGTAGCCCGCAGGATCGTCCACGGCAGGCCGGAATCCGCCACCACGCGCTCGGCGGCCAGCTTGGACGCAAAGTAGCCGAACATGGCGCGGTCGACGCCGCTGACAACTGGGATGCGGTCAGCACCGACGACCGAGATGTATACCAGGTGCCGCGCTCCGGCCCGTGACGCTGCCCGGACCAGGTTCAGGGTCTTCTCCTCGTCGCCCTTGCTGCTGCCCGCGCAATGCACTATAATCTCGGCCCCCTCCACTGCGGCTTCGATCCCCTCGCCCGTGGCCAGGTCACCGGTCACGAACTCGATATCCTCTCCGGACTCGCGGCTGCGCCTGCTGAGCACCCGTACCTTACTACCCACGTCCTGTAGCCGCGGGACAACGAGGTGTCCGAGCGTGCCCGTGCCGCCTGTCACCAGAATATGTTGCATGGTATTTCCTCTCTTGTTTCTCTGTATTTTGAATGCCTCTCCGAGGCTCGGACAGGAGACGAGAGAGCACAGGCAGATTGTGACACCCCCTCTGTTTGTTCTTTGTTCTGATATGGGCCTACAATAAGACAGAAGGAGACGTGTGAGCAATGGATGAAGCCATGCGAAAGGGGAACCAGGGAGAAGCGTTCGAGCACTATCGCGTGCTGCTCTTTTCCATTGCCTATCGGATGATCGGGAGCGCGAGTGACGCGGAGGATCTCGTGCAGGAGACCTACCTGCGCTATCAGGCGAGTGCCAGCCAGGAGATAGTTTCCTTGAAGGCGTATCTCAGCACAATTATTACCCGTCTGGCGCTGGATTATCTGAAATCGGCTCGTGTCGCCCGCGAACAATACATTGGGACCTGGTTGCCCGAACCTCTCCTCACATCGGAGGACGGCGGGTTCCCTCTCGCAGACCTTGAGCAACAAGAAGCGCTTTCGCTGGCCTTTTTACGCCTGCTGGAGGCTCTCAGCCCGCCAGAGCGCGCCGTTTTTCTCCTGCATGAAGTTTTTGATTACCCTTTTAGCGAAATCGGCGGCATGTTGGAGAAAAGCCCGGCCAATTGCCGCCAGATCTTTCATCGGGCCAGGCAGGCTTTGCAGGACAAGCGCGCGCGTTTCGAGCCGGAGCCGCAGCGCCAGCGCCAGCTTCTGTTCAGTTTTCTTTCCGCCAGTCAGGCCGGGGACATGGCGGCTCTGACCAACCTTCTGGCTCAGGATGCCGTCTCCTGGTCGGATGGTGGCGGCAAAGTGCAGTCGAACCTCAAGCCCATCCACGGCCAGCAAGCCGTGGCGCGTCTCTGGAGTTTCTGGTTGAACCTG
The DNA here is from genome assembly GCA_030853145.1 of Chloroflexota bacterium. Taxonomy (GTDB): domain Bacteria; phylum Chloroflexota; class Ktedonobacteria; order Ktedonobacterales; family Ktedonobacteraceae; genus JALYTT01. The sequence continues at coordinate 3,297 of JALYVR010000328.1, forward strand.
ACACGTAAAAATCAGCGACCTCTGACCTTTACGCTGGCCGAGATCAATGGCAGCCCGGCCCTCTTGTTCTGGGAAAAGGACAGCCTGGCTGTAGTCATCAGCCTGACCCTGAGCGCCGGGGGCATTCAGGAGATCTATGCTCTGCTAAACCCTGAGAAACTGGCCTATCTGCAAAAACAGCTCTTCAACTCCAGAAGACGAAGCAGCTTTGAGTCCTGATCAATGATCGAATTTTGCCTTTGAGCCATTCCTGGACGCTGACCTCCGCCGGGGATATAATCGCTGCTATACGTATGTTTTTTTGAAGAGGTAAGGTAATATATGGCTCTTCCTCCTGTGCGCACAATCACATTGGGCATCGCGGAGGCGCACCCGCTCTCGTGTGTTGTCATCGAGCGGGCGGCGGCTATCCTCAAGCTGGGCAGCGAGCGGTACGCCGATGCCGGCTACGAGGTGCAGACAAGGCGGCTCTCGACGCGTCCGATCTTCGATGATCTTGCCGACTGGTCGTTGGCTGACATGCTGACCTATGCAGGCGAACTACAGTGCCTGCTGGACGATGCCGGGCTGAGCTTCTGCTCGCTGGGTACAGCCCAGGCGGCGCGGCCGGGGTTCCCCCTGGAACGCATCGACCTCATTGCCGACCTGCTCGCCTCGACCAGCGCGCTCACTGCCACTGTCCAACTCGCGACGCTAGAAGATGGCCCGCGAGTAGAGGCGGCCCTGCTGGCGGCGCAGGTCATGGGGCGCCTGGCGCGCGAGACACAGGAGGGCTTCGGCAACTTTCGTTTCGCGGCTCTGGCCTGCGTCGAACCTGGCTGTCCCTTCTTCCCCACGGCCTACCATGCCGGACCGGCCAGCCTCTCCCTCGGCGTTCAGGGCGCCTCCATCATCAACGACGCGTTGTGGCAGTATGCACGGGAT
>JALYVR010000328.1:4230-6069 GCA_030853145.1 Chloroflexota bacterium
TGCCCCTCGCCGGCATAACTGAGCGAGTCAGGATGGCTCTCATCGCGCAGACGACGCCGGTAGTGGCGCTAGGGCAGGCGCTGGCCCAGGAGCACGGACTGCGCTTTGGCGCCATCGATCTCTCGCCCGCGCCTCTCGGTGAGGATAGTATCGTAACGGCCCTGGAGCTGTGTGGCTATGGGGCTATAGGTGACCATGGCAGCATCGCCGCCGCCGCCGCGCTGACGAGCGCGCTCAAGACCACAGGCCTGCCGACCTGCGGCTATTGCGGCCTGATGCTGCCTGTGCTGGAGGACGCGGTCCTGGGGCGCCGCTGGGAAGAGGGCCAAGTAAGCACTCATCAATTGCTGCTCTATTCGGCCGTGTGCGGGACCGGGCTGGATACCATCCCGCTCCCCGGCGCGATGCCGTCCGAAGCCATCGCGCACCTGCTCCTCGACGTAGCTACCCTGGCAGTGCGCTGGCAGAAGCCGCTCTCTGCCCGCCTCTTCCCGGTACCAGGCAAACAGGTAGGGGATCGCACCACGTTTACCTCGCCGTATCTGACGAATACGCTGATCAGGTAAGGAGCATTTCTCTATGGATATCACGCTTGACACTCAGGCTCAAGGAAGCGAAAAGCCAGTTCTCAATATTGTCGGCGAAAGGGTAGCCCTCGGACCAGTCCAGCGCTCACTCCTGCCGTTATTGAATACATGGGATAATGATTTCACGATTTTCTTCCTGGGTGGCAATACCTTGAGACCAATCACGATGGAAGCCACAGAGGCAGTTGTAACTCCTACACTGAAAGGAGAAGCGCAAAGGCACATCTTCTTTGTGATCTATGAATATGCCTCGTTACGCCCTATCGGCTGGACCGTCCTCCGCAACATTGATACGAAGGACGGTACGGCAGAGTTTGGCATTTTGATCGGGGAGCATGACTGCTGGAGTAAGGGCTATGGGACAGAGGCGACACGGCTGGTTCTCGATTACGGCTTCACGGTCGAGAATCTGCATAATATCGTGCTCGACACCGCCTCACATAATGAGCGAGCCATTCATGCCTATATACGTGCTGGTTTTCGTATTATTGGGCGACGCAGGGAGGCACTCTGTTGGGGCAATAAACGATACGATAGTGTCCTCATGGATTGCCTGTCTACAGAGTTTGAGACGCCTCTCAAGCGCATCCTGACGCTTCCCTAATACTCTTCAGTGAGCCATAGGCCAGTGAATGCCCCGGCCTGCCTATGGCTCACTTTTCCTTTTGGCTCTCCACCTCTTTGCAAAAACGTGACGCTCATCCTCTCCATCTCCTGTGTTGACCCCTCTATTAGGAACATGCTATGATTACGCAACGTAATTGAGAGACAGTAAAGTATTGCGGGCAAATAGGTATGGATGAGGTTGTACCCAGCACATTGCAACGCCTGCGGGCGGCCGATATTATCCATGCAGCAGGGTTGGCAGCGGCTTCGTTGGGACAGGAGTATTGCCGGCTGGGACTGGTGCATGCAATCCGACGACAGGGGGCGCGACTCTCCGGCATCGTCAATGTACAGCATGCGCCCGCTGACAATGAGGCATTAGCGACAAAGGACGCGCGAGAGATAGAACATTCAGCAAGCGAGCAACGTCGTTACCCGGTCGAGGTTGAAGTCCTGGCGACCGGCTCGTGGAAGATCACCTGTGGCTGCCGGACAGACCCTGCCACTCCTTGCAGCCATGCCGCCGCCCTCTTATACCGCTGGCTTGACGATCCGCTGAGTTTTTCTACAGCTGCACCCACTATCCCCGAACCTGCTGCGGCCGAGCTGGCCTCTTTTGAGCACGGAGATAGTGTCAGTTCAAGTG
>JALYVR010000329.1 GCA_030853145.1 Chloroflexota bacterium
TGAGGTCAGTCACCGTGATGAGGAGAAAGTACGGAGCCGCATCTGGTCGAGGGGAAGAGAACACTCCGAAAGGAAGGTTTATGACGCACGTCATGCTGCACGCACCCATGTATGTTCTGGCACAATCAGGCCAGCCTCTGATGACTACCAGGAGGCATAACAAAGTATGGTATTGGCTGCGCAAAGGTCTGGCTCGCGTCGTCCGTCGAGAGCCGTTCACGGTCCAACTGTGTTTTGAGACTTGCACCTATACACAGCCGGTTACTGTTGGAGTCGATACCGGCTCGAAGACCGTAGGAATCGCAGCGATGACCAACGGCGAGGTGGTCGTGCAAGCTGAGGTCCATCTGCGTGATGATATCACGAAGAAAATGACACAGCGACGGCAGTATCGGCGCACTCGTCGAAGCCGCAAGACGCGCTATCGTGCGGCGCGATGGGCCAATCGTCGTCGCAAAGCAGGATGGTTGCCGCCTTCCTTACGCTCGAAAGCAGATGCAACAGTGAAGGCGGTACGTTTTGTCGCCTCACTGTTGCCGATCACCAAGGTGAACGTGGAAATTGGCAGTTTTGATACCCAAAAAATGCAGAACCCAAAGGTGGCAGGCGTCACCTACCAGCAAGGAGAATTGCAGGGCTATCAGGTACGGGAGTATTTGCTGACAAAGTGGAAGAGACAGTGCGCGTACTGTGGGGCGACCGGAATTCCCCTGCAAGTTGAGCACCTGGTGCCAGTAGCGCGAGGAGGTTCACATCGTGTCAGCAATTTCACCCTGGCCTGTGAGCCTTGCAACCAGCGAAAAGGCACTCACACCGCAAGCGAGTTTGGGTTTGCAGAGATCCAGGCTCAGGCTCGCGTGTCGCTCAAAGATGCGGCCCATGTCTCTTCGATCAAAACCAGCGTGGTCCAAGAGCTTCGGGGGATCTTTGGGGCTGCTCAGGTTGCGGTGACGTATGGCTACGAAACCAAATACAAACGGATTCAGGTGCTTGCCCTGCCCAAGTCCCACACCAACGATGCGGTAGCCATTGCCTGCGAGATTGGTGAAAGGGTGAAGCCATCGGAGAGCATTTCTCAGATCCGTTGTCTCCCACGAGGCCAGTATCAGCGGTTCAATGGGCCACGCAGTGAGCACACGTGTTGGTCCCCACGCAAAGTGCATGGGTTCAAGCTCTACGAACTGGTCAAAGCGAAAGGGAAGATCGGCTACATCGCAGGACGGCGAGAGAAGGGAGCATTTGTGATCAAAGACCTCATGAGTGGGAAGAAACTGCTGGAGGTGGTCCCACGCAAAGTAGAACGCGTCGCACGTCCCACACACGGCTGGATGATTACTCAACAGCCCGGTCTCGAATAACTCAGAAAGGAGGGCGGCGCTTCCTCCCCCAGTTGAAACATGGGGTACCCGCGCCGCCATTATTATGGAAGAAAAGCAAGTGTTGGTTAGAAAAGCGCAATTATCGGAGACCGAACTAAAAGATATTGCAGAGCTTGCGCATCTCTGCGAGCAGCACGATGATGGTATCGAGATGCGTTTAAACTGGGAGATGTTGCGCGAGCGCGTGGGCAATGTCACCAATGATTTCCTCTATTACGAGCATGGCACCCCCATCGGTTTTCTGGCGCTGTACAGCTTTAGCTCCCAGGAGGCCGAAATGAGCGGTATGGTCCACCCAGACTACCGCCGCCAGGGCATTTTTCGCCTGCTCTACATGGTTGCCGCTGAAGAATGCAAGAAGCGCAACATCCCCAAACTTGTCCTGTTCTGTGACCACGCTTCACGTTCGGGCAAAGCCTTCGCCGAAGCCATGGGTGCCCACTACCGCTCCTCAGAATACAAAATGGAGCTAAGGGAGGTCAAGAAGCCTCACCTGTCTCCTCTATCACAGCGGCTGCATATTCGCCAGGCGCAGCCTGAGGATGCGCCTATCGTCGCGCGTATCACCACGCGTGCGTTTCGTATGGATGATAGCGAGCTGACGACCGCTCTGGAGAGAGACCTCAGCAGTTCCAACAGGCATATCTACCTGGCAGAGCTTGACGGCGAGCCCGTTGGTGTCATCAACGTGCTGATGACTGATGATGAAGGCTTCATTTACGGTTTTAGCGTGCTGCCAGAGCACCAGGGTCAGGGCTATGGTCGCTCCATCCTTTCCTGGACGGTCGATACCCTGCTGGCCGAGAAGCCGCGCCGCATCTTGCTCGAAGTCGCCCCTGAGAACGACCACGCGCTCGCGCTGTACCGATCCTGTGGGTTTAAGGAGACGAGGACGTTCGATTATTATGAGGTTGCGGTTACGTGAGAGATTCCCTCCACACCCACTCCACCTCATGCGCCTCCGTCAAGTCCGGCACATTCAGCTTCCTCATCAGCCGCACAATCACCTCCTGGGGAACAGACTCCTGTCGTGCAGTGTTCTGGCCTGTCAGCACAGCAAAGGGCGCGTCGATATAGACGATGCGAATGCGGGCATGGTACGCGGCAAAGAGGTCGATCAATTGGCGGCGCATCGTCTTTGTGGCGTTGGTCGCGTTCCAGGCGAATGATCGGTGTTGTCGCAGCAATGCGCGAGCACGCTCCTTCGCTGTCTGTACAACATGTCCCTGCGCGTTCGTGGGCGCGATCTTCAGTTCTCGGCGTATCTGATCGAGCGAGATCACAGGCCAGCCCGGCAGATGGTTTTTGAGCCAGTGATCTTTGCCTGCACCTGGCAGGCCCGACATCATTACCACTTCAAACTGTGTATCATCGTAGGCCTGGTAATCGGGTGAGGCGTTTTCGCTGCGAAAATACACGAAACGGCTGTGAGAGGTAGGGAACTGCCTGGTCCTGTCGTAGCACCCCAGCTCTTTGCAGAATTCGCGAAAGAGTGCAATGCGTGCTAGCAGTTCGTCCCTGTCCTGGCAGATGCGGCCGCGCACATCGGCCTCCGCCAGCAGCGCCACTCGATCCAGACGCACCACATGGCTGGCCGCGATCACTGCTCGCGCCGCATCTGGCTTATCCAGGAACCAGAGAGGCAGGCCGTGAAAGCGCACGAGGCGGGCAATGTATTCGCGGCAAGGGAACGGCACTGGCTCAGCAAAATCATGTCCCTGCCAGAGCAACTGGCGTGCCACCTTTTCGCCTGCGCGCGCGTGATTCTTCGAGGTGATACGTCCATCCTCTTCAATCTTTGTGCAGGCTGGCTTGGCGATATCGTGTAGCAGGGCCGCCGCGAACATGATGGCGCGCTCCCCCGGCGGCAGCGCGCGCCACTCATCCAGCGCAACCAGTGCCTCGACCACCATGCGAGTATGGATCAGCACGTTGCCTTCCGCGTGATACTGCGCCTCCTGTGGCACGCCTGCCATCGCCGCAATCCAGGCAAAACGCGCTTGCATGCTCTCCCAATCTATGGCCCAATGCGTCTGCGCAGGACAAAATGGGAAGGTCCAGCCCTCAAGTGGAGTTTGTTCTCCATATATGTCATTCATATAGCCATCTATTCTCCAAAGAGGTCGGCGCCCGGCTTCAGGCCATTCGGCACGATGGGGCGGTCCAGCCAGTGGCTGTGCGAGTCAAAGACGGTCTGGAGGAAACCGGCCCGCACATACTTATAGCGTTCTGCGACGCGACCCTCTTCTTCCACCTTGATGTACAGTCCCTCCATCAGCATCCTGGCATCGGTCTCCCTGATGACCTGCTCGCTATCCAGTCCATGCTTCTGGCAGGTCTGGCGCAGGCGCTGTATATGGTCAGCGGCGATGAAGTGCGAAGGGCCAATCATCCGTACGAGTGTCTGCAACGAAGGTATCTGTCCTTCGTCGAGCACATACACAGACGAGATGAACGGCAGCCGTTGCAGAAAATCCCTGCGTCGCCCGGTGTTCAGGAAGTATGCGCCAGCCTTATCGTAGATATCAAACTCCAGGAAGTAGTGGGGCAGGTCGGTGTAATACACCGTGTGTTTGGCATAGAGCCACTCGCCATACATCACGTAGCGGTCCGCCAGCGCCTCCCACAGGTCCATTGTGTAGCGCGCGGCCCAGGTTTTGAAGAGGTGAAACTGTCTTTCGCGCTCGCCGCCGACCAGGTAATGGCCCCGGCTCTGCAATAAAAGCTGGCCGGCCTCTGTAAAGCTCAGCGCGCAGTTGGCGCCATCCATCTTTTCTTCGACGACCAGGTGCCGCCCGGCGATCTGCTCAAAGGAAGAGACAGCCAGATCTTCATCGCCCTTTTGCAAGCCAGAGCCTTCGATATGCTGGGTGCGTGGATACTTGTAGATGTCGGCCATCAGGCGGCTACCTTTGCTACTACAATCATGTGGTTGGGGACAAAATCAAATTTCACACGCGTAACCCCCTGCTCCGCCAGCTTGTTTTGCAAGGTATGCTGGTTGAAGAGGTGAATATGTTCCGGGTTGTTATCCTCTTTGGAGGGAACCGAAAAGATGATCCATCTCCTGGCCACCCGGCACACCTGGGAGAGGGCGCGTGTGGTAGCGGGAATGTGTTCGAGCACTTCAAGCATCGTGACCACATCAAAAGAGCGGTCGGGAAAGGTCATCGTAGTTACATCTCCCAGGATGGCGGAGAGTTGTTCTATGCCTCCGCGTTGAACTGCCAGCATGTCCTCCACGCGGTGTGGCAGGATATCCAGGCTGGTAACTGGCAATGTGGGAAATTCATTGATGAGCGGCCACAGGAACGCGCCTCGCCCGCTGCCAATGTCCAGCAGGTTTGCCGGTTGAAGTCCCTTCAAGATACCCAGCACGTTCCTGACGCGTGCCAGTTCCATTGTATCCTTGAACTTGTGCAGGCGCAACCCATATGCCGTACCAAGTTGTATCAGCTCCTGTACTTCCTCGCCGGAGAGTGTCTCAAGCGGTGTAGTGAAGAGCGCCTGGTGGGTTTCATAGCTGTCAGTATGCGCCAGTTTCCCGCGCACGAAAGCTGCGACGAGGGACTGGAAGTAGTTCTGCTCATGCATTCAGAAACCCATCGAGATAGCAGCAATGGCGTAACCAGGCGCACTCACCGCGTAGATCCAGTGCCGCATTGGATCGTCACAATATGGTTCATGCAGTATTGTGGTCTTAAGTGGGTCCCAGCCATCATTCGTTCCAGAACCGCGCGAGCAATTCACCGTATAGAAATAGACGAGGTGAGGGAGAACGATAGCTGGCGCATTGACGATCACATTATTCCCCTGTGCCTGGAGTGAAAGCAGGCGATCAGATGGAATCTGCGGAGCCACGATGATGGCTATGGATGGCCAATGTTCATCCAACGGGCTGCTTCCTTGAGTATTGATCGTACCATTTTGATTCTGCGTGATCGTGAAAATCCTGGCCTCTATCGTTATGGCAACAATGTTGCTCCTGGTAAGAGGGATATATCCATGGACGCTTAACGACTTGTTCATGTCTAGCTCGCTCATGCCACCAGGACAACTCATCATAAAGTTATTGCCAGGCAAGTCATAATGCGGTTCTTTTCCTCCTGTGATCGTCACACTGAATGCTCCATTGCACGTATTGATAGCGGGCGCGCCTCCCAGCATGAGATTGTGCTGGCTGTGGTTCGTGAGCGTGATAGCGACTGACAAGAGTTCGCTGAGAAAGTAGGGACCAGGAGTGATGCTAAGCGTGGTTTCCAATCCATTCACCTCGGTATGTGCAAGTACCGGCATACTAACAGGCGCCCCTATGGGTTTTCCGGTAGGGATAGTGCTCACGATTGCGCTAGAATAATGACGGAAGAGAAGGAGTGAGGTAATCGCGAGCAGACTCACCACCAGCACGCTGGCGAATGTATTCCAGCTTCGGACGCTCCGGTGCGCCGTTTTCCCCACTGTCGCCTGCGACACTCTGTGCTCTGAAGGATCGTCCGATGCATTTTTGCTTTTGTGAGGTGGAAAGACCATTAATTCCTATCTTTTCCGAAAAATGCTGCGCTAAGGTATCCTCTCAATAATTGGGGGAAGGGCGGGCGTGTTTGTGAGAGGAGGTCTCTTGAGAAGACATGAAGAAAGAAACCAACGAAAGAACACCCGTGTTGATTGGTAGTGATACCTATTGGC
>JALYVR010000330.1 GCA_030853145.1 Chloroflexota bacterium
GGCTTGCAGCCCCTTGCAACCCCGCTTGAGAAGGGGATCGAACGGCTCTCGAACGCCCGTTCGAAAAATTCGGGGTAACTCATGGAGGTGGCCCAGGTGTCGAATGAACTTTGACAGAGCACTACCCGGATGAAAGAAGCAAGCCGAGCTTAGTGAGCGGCGCGTTGCAGAACGGCTGGGCGGCCCTGGGAGCGTTCCAGGGCCATAAAGTATTGCAGGCCGCGACCGTAGAGGTCGTTGCGCCGGGTCAGGTGTGCGGCTGCACGTTGCTCGCCCAGGATGAGCATGATGGAATACGCCACCCATTCGGCAAAACCCTCTACGATCTCAGGGGGCTGTGTTGCAGGCGCGTGGGTCGCTTGCCAGGCGTGCGCCAGTTCATGCGCGGCCACCGCCTGGAAGAGCGTGCGCGGGAGCAACTGCTCGATGTAGATCTGCCAGTCGTCATCCACCCGCCGGAAGAAGCCCAGGAGATGCTGCTGTTCTGCTCCCGATGCCGTGACGATTTCGGCCAGGCCGGCGGCCTTTTTATGCATATCCACCAATATAGCGCGCTCGACCAGGTGCAGCGCTGGCAGGTGTGCCGGCCTCAAATCGAGTTTCTGGGTAAGCAGCGCGAACGTGGCGCGGTAGAGTTGCTGCGCCTCTGCGCCGGTTGTCACGGCTGTGCTGAAACAGGAGGCGCAGCGATAGGTAGCAGCGCCGCGTCCCTGGAACATCTTGCCCTGCGCGTCGAGGGGCGCGCGGCAGATGTCACAGCGCGGTCGCGTCTTTACGCAGGTTTCGCAGTACTTGAGCGGGGAGTCGCCGATAATGTAGTAGTTTCCCAGTACCGGCTCGCGACAGCAGGCGCAGACGGGGAGCTTTTGCAGGCAGTCGGGGCAGACCTGCGCTCCACGCACTATCGTAAGCTGGCGTGAAGGTGCCTGGCACTGGCTGCAATGCGGAACGTTGCGTTCGCAGCGCTCACAGACGGCGAGCCCATTGCCATAGACCAGGTATGCCCCCTGTAACCTGTCCCCGCATAGATGGCAGAAGCGCGGTTGTTTCTCGCTCATGTCAATCCAGGAAAGCCATTTCGACCGCTGCGGGCAGAATCCCCTGCTGGTAGCCCCGCGTAAGCAGCTCGCTCACGGCACGCCGTCCATCTGGCCCCATATCAACGGTACGCGCATTCACGTAGCGCTCAATAAACCGGTCGGCGGTGGCGGGGTCCAGCTCGCGATTGTCGCGTAGCGCGTAGGCCAGTGCCTCCTGCCGGTGCTCCAGGCTGAAGAGGATGCTCTGGTGCAGCAGGCTGGAGACACGTTTCGCTGTGGTAGGATCGAGGTCGCTGCGTATGGCATTCAGGCTCAACGGAAAGGGCAACCCGTTCGTCTGCTGGTGCCACCACTGGCCGAGGTCTACAGCCAGCAGCAGACCCTGCTGCTGAAAGGTCAACTGGCCTTCATAGATAATCAGCCCGGCATCGGCTCGCCCGGCGGCCACCTCTTCCAGAATGCGGTCGAAGCGCGCCTGCTGATAGGCCACCTCGCCCAGCAGCAGGCGCAGGGCCAGGAAGCCGCTGGTGAGGGTGCCGGGAATGGCAAACGTCATGCCGCGCAGTTCAGCAAGCGTGCAGGGCTGGCGTGTGACGATGATCGGCCCATAGTTCTCGCCCATGCTGGCGCCGTGGGCCAGGATGCGGTATCGTCCTCCGGTATAGGCGAACGCGTGAGCCGACATGGCCGTGACCGCCAGGCGCCCCTCGCGCGCCCACGTATTGAGCGTCTCGATGTCGCGCGCCACGAAGTCCAGCGTGAGACCTCCGGTATCGATCTGGCCCGTCACCAGGCCATAGATCATGAAGACATCGTCTGTATCAGGGCTGTGCCCAATGGTGATTGGTTGTGATATCACGTGTGTCCGTCTCTTATGGTGATAGCTAGTATAGGCTGGGACATGGCCCCCACAAGGGAAGACCACTACACATTGGTCTGCCGCTTGAAGGTTGGCAAAGCAATATGCTCATATTGAGCTATCCCCATTATACGACAGAAACAGGCCTCTGTTCTCGACAAAAAACTAGCTTGGAACTGCATCTCCTCGCTGCCGGTGTGCCATCTTAGGACAAAAACTCTCCCCAGAATTGTACCTCGTCAGAATACTATTTCCACTCCGGGTTTGCTGTTCTTGAAAAAAAAGAGAGGCTCAAAGCCTCTCTACTATGTGGCTGGGGTGCAGGGATTCGAACCCCAATCGGCCGATCCAGAGACGGCAGTCCTACCATTGAACGACACCCCATTAGTGTGCAGGACCAGGAGTGGCCCTCCTGCTTGCGAATGCTATGATACTCGAATTGCTGTGGATTGTCAAGGGTTTTTGCGCGGCTCTTAAAGTAGCTTCCTTAAGTCATATAAATATGTATCTATGTACTGCCGATATATACTGATATTAGCATCGTTCGCAAATGTACTGACACTTGTTGTTGATACACAAGCGGACCGGTACTTTTGCCGATTATTTTGACTTACAAACGAAGAACCTTTACCCTTACAAATATTACTTTTCATCTTTTATTGTGTGTTTGTAGTAGTTTCATGTGTAGCAGGTAAAATGTAGCATGCGATCAGCTATCCCAGCACCTATAGCGCCAGAAGAAAATATACCCACCTCACGTTTCTTTAAAAGCCTTTCTGAAAAGATGGTCGTTTCATTATGTAAGCGGCTATCTATCCTGCCCTACTTCCTTTGGAAATGCACATGTATCTATCCAATTAAACATCAAATCGTCTCACAGGCGACCCGCGTAATATTTACATCGACCTCTTCTCCCGTTATACCTCTCTGTTTGAAGATGTGGCAGCCGTGCAATAACGGTGTATATATTACGGAAAACTCAGAAAAGGCTAATACGCTTGACCTGAAGAAGTGCAGGGATTACTTGATCGAGGGATGGAACTTTAATAGGCGATTCGCGGCTAATGTGTATCTGGGGTTCTTCCCTGTTTTAGGAGAAGATGACCATAATGATTGGATTAAATGTGGCTCCTTAATTAAAACTCCCGCAAAATTAAAGCCAGATGAACACTATGTGCTTGTTATGAAGGCTCTGCGGCAGAATTGGCGGTTAGATCATCATCTGTGTTCGAATAGCTTTCATGGGCCTGAAGGCATAAAGTTTCTTGCCCAGAAAGTTGCGCATATGCATAAGCAGTTGAAATGTTCAGGTAAGAATACGGGTGGGCCTGAACAGATAAGGGCCAAACTAGAACTTAATCTCCAGCAATTTGATCAAGCTTTAAAGAAATGTGCTACGGGCTCAGCCTGCTACCAGTCAATAAGCGTTTCAATGAAAGGAGCCTACGACGTGTGCGAGCCCTATTTTGAGCAACGGCGTAAAGATGGCTACATCAAACGTTGTCATGGGGATCTCAAGGCTGTAAACCTCTGGCTGTGTCCAAAACGTGGTTTAGCTTTTCCCCGAAAGTCTCCAAATATGCACTCCTGGCAGCTTATAGCGCTTGATTGCGTTGACTTCAACGAAGATTTTTGTCATATAGATACCCTGAGCGACATTGCTATGCTGGCAATGGATCTGGAGATGCGCCTGACACAGCGGCTTGGTCAGCAATGCGGGAAGAGGCTCGTCGGGACTTTCCTGGATACGTATTTACGAGAGGTGAAAGATACAAGTGAGTTGGCCCGCTTGCTACTTGAATACTATATAATCGAAAAGGCTATAGTCTGCGCGTACATGAGTATCCTCTATGATGGGTTGCCCAGCCTTGGCAACAAATACTTGGCAATTGCTTTAGCTCATACCAAGAAATTGGAAGCAAAGTTAAAATTGGTAAATCAGGTCCGAGCTAAAGAGGGCAAATCAGTAGTAACTGCTGTGAAGCCGCTAAAAGAGGCTAGATCCTCTATCTATATTCTTGTATAACTTGCATTCAGGCTTTTTCTCGGTTAAACTGATAATATTGCTCGTTTCCTGGCTATGTTTTGTTATTATGTTCCACTAAAGTAGCTTTCTGCTATGCCTCTAGCAGAGTAGAGTCGTGCCATGCCTATTCGACAAGCCCTATGTGCCAGGTCTTCTGCATCGACAAAAGAACATCTCTCTTATTTTATAGAAGGAGAGATCAATTCTCCAGCAACAAGAGTTATATTTACGTATAACGAGACTCAACAACCTCTCTGCCTGAAGCTCTGGAGAGTATGTCATGGCCCTGTCTATATCATTGATGATCCGGCAGCCTGGGCGAAGTATCATCTCGAAGGGTTACCTTTTAATCGGAGATTTGCGCCGGGGATTTATCTAGGTGTTACCCCTATAAGAGGAAGAGATGCCGGAGCGATTCATTGTGGTCGCATATACTGCAACCTCACACCAGAGCAATTGGAAGCTGGTGTGGAATATGCGCTGGTTATGAGGCGTATCGATTCAACCTGGAGCCTGGGCTATCGATTAGATCAGGGAGGATTAGACACAAGAGTCGGAATGGAATTTCTTGCCAGGGAAGTTGCGCGCATGCATAGGAAATTGCAGAGATCAGCACAGGATGAAGGAACGCCCGAAAGCATTGCCAGTAAACTGACCTTTAACCAGGAGTGTTTCGGTGTTGCCCTGCGCAGACTTGCCCTCCAGAGCATCAACGCGGACAAGTATCGGCCGATCAGCGCGTTGATAGAGCAGGCATATATGCGCTGCCGGCCGCTTTTCCGCCATCGTCATGCAAGGCATGCCATCAAGCGCTGCCATGGTGATCTCAAGGTCTCCAATCTCTGGGTAAGACCAGCCTCCCGTTACCTGCGAGGGTTAAAGCTATCTTCACCGCGCCTCCTAGCCCATGACTGTATAGATTTTAACCCGGAATTTTATCATATAGATACCCTGAGTGACATTGCCATGCTGGCAATTGACATAGAGATGCACCTGGGGAATCGCACTGATCGGGGATTCAGTTTTCAGCAGGCAGAGGGACTCAGCAGGCACTTTCTGAATACATATCTACGTGAGGCACGGGAAGATCGCCGCGTGGCCTGGGAACTTCTCAATTACTATATTGTTGAGAAGGCCATGGTGTGTGCCTATGTGCAACTCATGCACGAATCGTATCCGGCAGCCAGCTTGAGGTATCTTGATCTGGGTCTTGCCCATGCGCAACAGTTATAAAGTGCTTCCATACGTCATGTGCGATGTAAACCTCCTGGTAGAGTGCCCCAGTCTTCTGCTTGCAGTATCGAGGTAGAAGAATTGCTCAAGGCTCCATCTGAAACCACCCTGCATGCTTGAGCGAGTACTGGCCTCCGTAGCGATTTTCGATGATCTCCTGACCTTCGAAGTGTTCTCTGAGCTTTTTGCGTAAGTGATGCATACGTTGGTTAAAGGTCGAGCGCTCAATCGTCTTGTTCCAGGCCCCTTTCATGAGCTGCTCCGCTGTGCAATGCTGCGGATATTGGAGCAGTGTTTTGAGCAGGTGATATTCCAGTTCGGAGACGGGCATACGCTCTTCTACTGTCCCTGGTCGTGTGATGATCAGCGAGAAGCGTGGCCCGCTGGCGGACGAGCTTGCTTGCTGCGTTCCAGGCTGCTCGTCAACTTCTCTGGTTTTCTGGACCAGGTATTGACTCAAGATCGCGCCTGGATAATGGATAGCTCGGGGGACAATATCGTAGCGCAAGATACCCTCGCTGCGCAGGATATAGCGCAATTCCGGACCGAGGCGCTCCCAATCGGTCGGGTCCAGTATATCTTCAGTCTTTGTATGTCGACTAAGCAGTTCAATGAAATCGCGGAATTTATTTTCGGCTTCAGGACTACTTTTATGGAGTGCCTCTTGCAGGCGTTTCCATGTATTCGCGAAGTAGGTACTCAGCAGTTCATTGACTTTCTCGATAAGTTGCCGCTTATCTCGCTCCTGCAATGCACTCCAATCCCGGCGCGCGTTTTTCAAGCGAAAGGCCAGAAAACAAAACTGCTCTAAGAGATACGGGTGAGTACCTGCCTGGTTGAGCAGCCAGCGTTGCTCCTCCGGTGAAAAAATGTGCTCGCCGCCCAGGGCTTTAAACTTTTGGG